>CAISXI010000311.1 GCA_903889425.1 uncultured Roseiflexaceae bacterium
CGAGGGTCACGGTTTCACTTTTGATGGTGTGGGGTACGGGGGTGGGCAACAGCCCACACAAACCGCTATAGGCGCCGGCGGCCACGATGACGCGCTGGGCGTGGAGCGTTAATCCGTCGTGGGTGGTGACCGTGACCCCATCGTGCCGGGGCGTGAGTTGGGTCACGATATCACGCACAATGGTGGCGCCTTGGTGTTGGGCACAAGTGAGTTGCGCCGCCACCATGGCGCGCGGGGCAATATAGCCCGACGGTGGGCCGTCGTAGACACCGTGGTAGCCCAAATCGCCACTGAGCATCGGGAAGGCCTGGGTGATAGCGGCGGGAGTGTAATCGACATAACGGAAGTCGAGGGCCTGTTCGATGGCGGTGCGTTGGGCGGTATAACTAAATCCCCCCAAATCATGGCTGAGTGACAGGGTGCCACACGGTGTATAAAAAGGAATCCCGCTTTGGGCTTCGATGGTGCGGTAATTATTGATGGCTTCGAGGGCGTACTGGGCTAATTGCACATTGCGGGCCGAGCGGTGGGTCAAGCGGGCGGCATCGTAATGGCTACTCCAAACGGTATGGCTGGTGCGGAGCGGTTCGGTAGGTCCAATGATTGCCACGTTGGCGCCAGTAGCGCTGGCATGGCGAGCGGCTCCCGCTCCGATTGGACCGGTGCCGATGATGATGAGATCGTACATGGTGGACCCCTTTGCTATTGCAGGTGTGCCCAGTGACTACGGAGTGCGACGCGGTGATGCAGGTCACGGAAGATTTGGCGGGAATGACGAAGCTTGCTATAGACATCGCCACCGATACCAAAGCCTTGTAGCCCGATGGCACCACGATAACCGACCTGATGGAGGGTACACAGCACCACAAACAAATCAAGCTCGCCCTGGTCGATGAGCTCGATGGTGGCGGGGCGCGGGCTGCCGGGGGGATTCAGCCGGCTGCCACAGATGTTGGCTGCCCGTAGATAAGGGGCGATGCTGGTGAGGGTGGCGTGGATGTCGCGGTTGCCCATGGCGTACCAGTGATAGGCATTGAACGAAATCCCCAAGGCAGGGTGGTTGACGGCCTGGCAGATACGTAGGGCGTCAGCAGTGGTTTCGAGCCAAAAATTGACATGGGGGTAGAGCACCACTTGGTGGCCATGCTGGCTGGCGATGGCACAAATCTGGTGCAGATAGGCCACGGCAGCGGCATCGTAGCTGGGGTCAGACATGTGTTTGCCCATGCCGTCAGCGAGCATGGCCACTTCGACGGTGGTGGCCACGGGGATACTGGCGATTTGGGCGATGGTGGCTTGGGCGGCGGTAGGGTTGGCGATATCGAGCATGAAATAGATGCCGCTAACAGTTAATTTATGCTGTTGGGCGCTGGTGACAAACTGGGGAATGGTGGCGGCGGTGTGGGCATCCCAGATGGTCAAGTGGGTGCCATCATAGCCGAGTTCGCTCAAAATTTGGCAGCGGCTGGGGAGGGTGTAGCTGCCGAGACTGGTGGTAAAAAACGTATCCATGGCGTAGATTTGTGACATGTGCCGGCGGCTCCTTTTAGGCAATAGGTTGGCGGGCGTCGCGCCAACGAAACACAAATTGACCGTCGTTCAAACTGGGATCGATGTGGAAGTGTGGCTGGGACTGGTCGTTGGCTGCGATGAGTACCCCAGCGGCAGTCAAGGCGCGTTGGAAGGTGGCGAAGTCGAGGGATTCGCCGAGGATTTGTTGGTAGACATGGTGCACGTCGGCAAGGGTGAATTGGGTGGGCAACAGCGCGAAGGCGATGGGGGTGTATTCGAGCTGGGCTCGTAGGCGGGTATGTGCCATGGCAATGATTTGCTGGTGGTCAAATGCCAGTACGGGGGGGAGTTGGGTAAGGGGGTGCCATTGCACTTGGGGCGTTTCGTCGGACGTGGCGAGTTGGGGTGGGGTGCGACACAGTCCGATATGGGCCACGCTGACGTTTTGGCGGCGTGGGTCACGCCCGGGGTCACCAAAGGTGTAGAACTGCTCGACGTAGAGGTCACTGACGTTGGTTTCTTCGAATAATTCGCGGCGGGCGGCTTGGGCGAGGGTTTCGTCGGCTTCAACGAAGCCACCCGGGAGGGCCCAAGCGCCCGCAAAGGGTGGGTATTTGCGTTCGATGAGCAAGATGTGGAGGGAGGCGTTGTACATACAAAAGAGCACCACGTCGACGGTTACCGAAATTGTGGCATGGGTTGTATGGTTTGTCATAATCCACCTTGTGCGAACAGGATGCATGCGTATTATACGCTAGGGGCTGGACATGTCTGTTGTCGCGCGGTACTGATATGGGGTTTGGTATCAATCAAATGAAGCAATAAAAATTACGGTCAGGGGTGGCTAAACGCATGATTTTTTCGCAGCAACGATTTTTGAAACCCCCCCTGCTTTATGCTACAATACCTGCATAGGCATGCTTCATTTGGTGCATGCCGTTTGTATATTGTATTTGAGTGCATGCAACGTCCGCACGCGGTCAGACGGGGGTGCCATGCTTGCAGAAATGACGGAACGGCGCCGGCAACTCCTCAAGTTGCTCATCCAAGAATACGTTGCCACGTCTGCGCCAGTCGCTTCGGAGCATCTGGTGCGTCGCCATGGACTCAACGTATCATCGGCGACGATTCGCAACGAGCTGGCGTCACTCGAGGATCTCGGATTTCTGACGCATCTGCATACTTCTGCAGGGCGGATTCCCACCGATGCGGGGTATCGTTTTTTTGTGGAAAACCTAATGGAGTCGCCGGTATTGCCGGCCCACGAAGAACGTATCATCCGGCATCAGTTTTATCAAATGCAAACGACACTCGATCAATGGATTCATTTGGCGGGGTCGGTGATGGCACGGCGGGTGCAAAACGTCTCGGTGGTGTTGCCACCACGGACCACCCAAGCGCGGTTGCGCAATGTGCATTTGATTGGCATTCATGATTTGTTGATGTTGGTGGTGCTCGTACTGCATGATGGCATGGTCCGCCAACAAACTATGGCGCTCGATGCGCCACACAACCAAGAAGAACTCAATCGTGTGGCCATTGCAACCAACGAACAGGTCCAAGATGCGACGGTCAGCCAATTACGCGACCGGATAGAGCAGCTCGAGCCCCAGGTCGATGGTTTAGTGCGCCCAGTGCTGGAGTTGGCGTGTACCACTATGCGCCAATACGAAGAAGCCTTGAATAGCGAAGTGCGCGCCGATGGCTTGCTCGAAATGTTCAATCAGCCCGAGTTTGCCCAGACCGAGCGCGTCAAGCAGATGCTGGCGTTGGTACAAACAGGCAATGTCTTGACGCCACTTATCCCACGGGTGGCCAGCAGTGATGGCGTGCAGGTGATTATCGGGGCCGAGCATCAAAACCCCGAGATGCGCGATATGAGCATGGTGCTGGCGCGCTATGGGGTCGATGACGAAATCGTGGGGGTGCTCGGTGTGGTTGGTCCCACCCGCATGCCTTATGCGCGGGCGATTGCCACGGTGCAAGCAATTGCGGCAGTGATGAGTGATTTGGTGGGCGAGCTCCACGGCGAGCCCCGAGTCGAGCGCGATGGCAATAATGCCTAAGTGGCGCCGGCGTTTTTTGCGATATATACATGATATAGCGATGTTTTGGAGGAAGACTATGACTGAAGAACAAACCAATCCCAACGAAGAAACACCGACGACGCCAGAAGTCATCGATGTGGCCAGCTTGCAGGCGCGGATTGAAGTACTCGAAAAAGAAGTCAGCGACCACAAAGATGCCTATTTACGGGCCACCGCCGACTACAAAAACCTCAAGCGCCGCTATGATACCGAGCGCATCGAATTGATTGGCCGCGCCTCGGCGGCAGTATTGCTCAAATTATTGCCTGTGGTTGATGACCTCAATCGGGCTATTTCGAGTGTGACGGCTGACGTTGCGGGCTCGTTGTGGTACGGCGGCTTCAAGCTGATCCCCAACAAGCTTCAACAACTGCTCGACAGCGAAGGGATAACGGCGATTGCCACCGTCGATAGTGCCTTTGACCCCAATCTGCACGAAGCAATTGCCTACGAGCCCAGCGATGAAGCCCACGATGGCTTGGTGGTGGCCGAATTGCAACGAGGCTACCTGCTGCGTGATAAAGTGTTGCGCCCAGCCATGGTCAAGGTCGGCAAAGCAGAATAATCCGCACCCGGATGGCGAAATAATTGATGAATGAGGATGGGTATGGCCAAAGTCTTAGGGATCGATCTCGGGACAACCAATTCAGTGATTGCCGTCATCGAAGGTGGCGAGCCGACGATTATTCCCAATGCCGAAGGACAACGGCTTACGCCGTCGGTGGTTGCGTTTAGTAAATCTGGTGAACGGTTGGTTGGTCAGCTAGCCAAACGCCAAGCAGTATTGAACCCCGAGCAGACGGTTTTTTCGGCCAAACGCTTTATGGGGCGCAAACTGAGCGATGCCACGGTACAACGTGACAAAGTGATGGTGCCGTATCATTTGGCTGCCGCCGATAACGGTGACGTGACGGTGACGCTCACTGGGCGTAATTATGCCATCCCCGAAATTTCTGCGATGGTATTGCAAAAACTCAAACTCGATGCCGAAGCCTATTTGGGTGAAACAATCACCCAAGCAGTGATTACGGTGCCCGCATATTTTAATGATGCCCAACGCCAAGCCACCAAAGACGCCGGGCGCATCGCTGGGCTCGACGTATTGCGCATCATCAACGAGCCCACTGCCTCGGCCTTGGCGTATGGCATCAATAATAACGTCAACAACCAGACCATCGTCGTGTATGACATGGGGGGCGGCACCTTTGACGTGTCGATTCTCGAGCTCAACGACGAAGTCTATGAAGTCAAATCTACCAACGGTGATACCCATCTCGGTGGTGATGATTTTGACGAACGGATTATACATTACCTGATGGACATCTTCCAAGGTGAGAGTGGGATTGATTTACAAAACGACCGTACTGCCTTGCAACGGATGCGTGAAGCCGCCGAAAAAGCCAAAATGGAGCTGTCGAGCATGCTCAAAACCGAAATAAACTTGCCGTTTATTTCGGCCGATGCTAGTGGTCCACGCCATCTGGCGGTGGAATTGAGTCGAGCCAAACTCGAGTCACTGACGGCGGATTTGGTCGAACGCTCCCTTGCCCCTGTGCGCCAAGCCTTGCTTGATGCCGGGCTACGTGCAGGCGATATCAATGCCGTAGTGTTGGTGGGCGGGCAAACCCGCATGCCGGCCATCCAAGACGCCGTACGGGGCTTTTTTGGCAAAGATCCGCAAAAGGGCATCAACCCCGACGAAGTAGTCGCCATTGGGGCCGCCATCCAAGCAGGAGTGCTTGCCGGCGATGTCAGCAATATTTTGTTGTTGGATGTGACGCCGCTGACGCTCGGTATCGAGACGTCGGGTGGGGTAATGACCCCGCTCATCCCGCGCAATAGTACCTTGCCCACCTACAAAAGCCAGGTTTTTTCGACGGCAACAGACAATCAAGACGCCGTCGAAATTCATGTGCTCCAAGGCGAGCGGGCCGAATCGCGTCATAACAAATCGCTGGGGACATTTGTGCTCGACGGGATTCCACCGGCACCCCGTGGTGCCCCCCAAATCGAAGTCACCTTTGATATTGATGCCGACGGGATTATCAATGCCAGTGCCCGTGACAAGGCCACCGACCGTGAACAGCATATTACGATTACGGCCTCGTCGGGGTTGAGCCAGACTGAAGTCGACCACATGGTGCAAGAAGCGACGTTGTTTGCGGATGATGACCGGCGCAAGCGGGATGTGTTGGTGTTGCAAAACCAAATCGATTCGTTGATGTACAACGCCCAACGGGCCTTGCGCAACGACCCCTCGATTAGTGCCGAGCGCAGGGCCGATGCCGATGCGCGGATTCGTGAAGCGCAACAAGCAATTGACAAGGCCGACCCGGTGGCGATTCAGACGGCGATTGTCGATATGACGATGGTGGTACATGATCTGCAAAACAAACACCGCCCGGCGCCGATGCCTGCCAGCAACGAAACCGGCCGGTTGCCGGTCATTGACGATGAACCAACCACCGCCGCGCCAGCCAAACGCTTGAGTTTGCGTGATTTGTTGCGGCGGGGGCGGAATGAATAATCGAGTGGTAACCAATACGCGTAGTAAGGTGCAACGATGACAAATAAACGAGATTATTACGAAGTATTAGGTGTGGCGCGGGATGCGAGCCCCGATGATATTCGTAAGGCCTATCGTAATCTGGCCCGCAAATTTCACCCCGATGTCAACAAAGAAGCAGACGCTGAAACACGCTTCAAAGAGATCAACGAAGCCAATAGCACCTTGTCAGATCCCGAAAAACGCGCCGTGTATGACCGTTTTGGGCATAATGGTCCGTCAATGGGTGGCGGCTATGGTGGCGGCGATCCGTTTGGGGGTGAAGACCCCTTTGCGACAATATTCGAGTCGTTTTTTGGCGGCAATGGCGGCCGGGCTAGTCGTGGCCCGCAACGTGGTGCTGACCTCAAATACACCTTGCGTTTGACCTTTGCCGAAGCGGTGTTTGGTGCCGAGAAGGAAATCGAATACCGGCGCCTCGAAGGCTGTGGATCGTGCCGTGGCAGTGGTGCCCAAGCGGGCACTGAGCCAGTGCGTTGTACCAAGTGTGGTGGCAGCGGCGAAGTGCGCCAGCGCTCGGCGATTTTTAATATGATGACGGTCTCAACCTGTGATGTCTGTCGCGGTGAAGGTACCGTCATCGCTATCCCCTGCCGTGATTGTCGTGGCGAAGGGCGTGTGCGCCAACCACATAAGTTGACCATCAATGTGCCAGCAGGGATTGACACCCAAGCCCAAATCCGTATGACGGGCGAGGGCGAAGCCGGTCCACGGGGTGGCCCGAACGGCAATTTGTATGTGGTGTTCGAAATCCAAGCCCACGAATTCTTCCGTCGCCAAGACAACGACATCATCCTCGAATTACCCATCAACGTGGCCCAGGCTGCCTTGGGTGCCGATGTGCAGGTACCGACG
>CAISXI010000312.1 GCA_903889425.1 uncultured Roseiflexaceae bacterium
CGGTCAACTCACCCCCAATTGGCTCATCCCTTTTGCCAGTCAAGTCAGTATTGCCACCCAAACCACCGAACGCTGGCTGATTGCTGCTGATTGCCGCCGTGATGCCGGAGTATTGCCGATGATTAGCATGCGTGAAGTACTTGGTCCACTGCCTGGTTTTGTGAGAAGTGATAACCAACTCTTTAGCCAAGACGGTGCCCCACTCTGGCAATCATGGGCTGCTAGTGCGCTTCCTGATGCGACAGGTGCCATTCAATCGGCCACCGGGCATGGCACAGGAAAAATATTTATCCCGGGCGGTGAAGTCATCAGCGGCGATATTTCGTGGGATTATCAACGTATCCCCGCTCCACCCATGACCATTCCCAGCCAGCACTGCAACGACGTCGTCCTTGATTCTCTCACGCTCCCACCAACCTGGACCAATCGGCGCATGTATGGCGGCGCATTTTTGGCCGAAAGTCCTCAAGCTCCAGCACGCAGTGCAACTGACTTGCGTGATACACTAAATACCAGCGGCTGGAAAATTACCACACTTGATACCCACACCACGCCAATTGTCATCCAAGCGTCATCTCAGCACGACACCATTCGCGTTTTTGTTGTGTCTAATCAAAATAGTGGTAGCGATATCACCATTATTGCCGTGACACCCTAAAATACCGCACCATGGCGATTCACCTCCGTCACCAACACAATTTTTTACAAGGAGTAACGTATGAAAAAGATCATCAAAATCATCTCCTGGATTCTCGGCATTCTGGTAGGCTTCATAGTGGTAATTGCAGCCTCAGTCATCATTGATCAAGGCATGGGCGTCAATCGCCTCGATGGCATCACCAACACCGTCATCCCCAATGGCAACGAACCTGCGATTCGGGCCTATGTGGCGCGCCCAAGTGGCACTGGTCCATTCCCTGTCGTCATCATGGTGCATGAGTGGTGGGGACTCAAAGCAGAAATCGCCGGCAAAGCCGATGCCCTCGCCAAAGACGGCTACATCGTCGTGGCGCCCAATCTCTTCCGTGGCAACACCACCGATTGGATTCCCACGGCCATTTGGCAAGTCTCCAACACGCCTACGACACAAATCGATGCCGACCTCGATGCCGTCTTGTTGTGGATCAACAGCCAACCCGACGCCAATCGCAACCAAATCGCCATCATGGGCTTTTGTTTTGGCGGTGGTACGGCCTTGCGCTATAGCGTCAATACACCGGCAATGGTCGCCACAGCAGTTTTTTATGGGGCAGTGATTACCGACCCCGCCGAACTCAAAAAAATCCAAGGCCCCGTACTGGGAGTGTTTGGCGGCGCAGACACAATGATTCCCCAAACCGAAGTCGATGCCTTTGAAGCCGGTTTAATCGCCGCCGGCATCCCCAGCCAAGTCACTACCTATGCGGGCGAACCGCATGCCTTTGTACAAAGCATCGCCGAAATCAACAAGGGCGGCAATCAACAAAAAGCCTGGAATCAGCTCCGCGAATTCCTCGCAAAGGCCTTCAGTGGCCAAGCCATGAGTCGCCAATATCGCCTCGCCAATTACCAGCAACCACACACAGAAGCCACCCAAGAATTCAGCACACCCGCGCGTTTGCTCCATCAATTTGTGTGTGACTTGACCGTCCGATAACACATCTACGCACCTAGTCTTATGCAACAGTGGTACACTAGTATTCGTCTGAGGCATGTATTGTCTTTTTTACGTAAAAGAGGTGTATGGTGGAAATTTTTTTCTGTTTGTTTGTACTCGTGTTACTCGCCGGTACTGCGGTTATTACCGGCATCAAAATCGTCCCCCAAGGCTACGAATGGACCATCGAACGCTTGGGGCGCTTCCGCATGGTAATCAAGCCCGGTATGAGCATCGTCATCCCGTTTATTGATCGAGTTGGTCGGCGCGTCAATGTCCAAGAACAAGTGCTCGACATTCCCTCACAAATCGTCATCACCCGTGACAACGCCACCGTGCGCGTCGACGGCGTGTTGTTTTATCAGGTCTACGATACCAGCTTGGCTGCCTACCAAGTCTACAATCTGCAAGCATCCATCATCAATTTGGCGTTGACCAATCTGCGTACCGCCTTGGGCAGCATGGAGCTCGACGAAGTATTGTCCAAGCGCGACCAAATCAACAACCACTTGCTGGCCGCTGTCGATCATGCCACCCAAACCTGGGGCACCAAAGTCACCCGTGTCGACATCAAAGACGTCTTGCCACCCGAAGACATTACCCGCGCCATGGCACGCCAGTTGACCGCCGACCGCGAAAAGCGCGCCCAAATCCTTACCGCCGAAGGCACGCGTCAATCCGAAATCCTGCGCGCCGAAGGACTCAAGCAATCCAAAATCCTCGAAGCCGAAGGTAACCTCGAAGCCGCCAAACGCCAAGCCGAAGCCCGCGAACGCCTCGCTGGCGCCGAAGCCGAAGCCACCCGCTTGTTGGTTGCGACAGTGGGCAATCCCGAAGCCGCCTTGCAATACTTCGTGGCCCAACGCTATGTCGATGCCTTGCAAAAACTCGGTGAATCCCCGGCTGCCCGCATGATCGTCGTTCCCACAGAATTCAGTAATTTGGCCGGCACGATGACGGCAATTACCGAAATGATGAAGAGCTCGGACAAAAAATAATGTTACACAATGGCTATATGTGGGCCATTCTCGGAATGGCACTATTGCTCATTGAACTTTTTTTGCCGGGTGTGTATGCCCTCTGGATTGGCATTGCAGCCCTGTTTACCGCAGTGATTGCCTTTGCGGTCCCGAGCCTCGATGTCTGGTTGTTGTTGGTGTTTGCGGTGGCGACAGTGCTCTCGGCGATTGGTGGAGGTCGCATCTATGCCCGCCTAAGCACGTCGCCACCTGCCATCAACGACATGCAAAACCAACTCATCGGTAAGCACGGTGTCTGCAGCGCCGTCGGCGAAAACAACCAGATCCGCATCCGTGTTAACGGCATCGAATGGGCGGCCATTGCCGACGATGTCATCAGCGTACACGATGCCGTGGTGGTGACCGATTTCCGCAAAGCAATGCCGATTGCCCGTCGCGTCTAATTGACTCGCCTTGCGCCTAATCCGTGGTTTGGGTATCCCCCCAACCACGGATACTCTTTAAAAAATTCCTATGCTCCCAAAACATGCCACATCCATCACACCTGCAAATACCGCCATACATATCAATACCGACACCAATCAAAGCCGAATGTTGGCTGTTGGGGGAATTCAACCCTGCCACATTAATGCCTGGACGCATGAGCGCCGGGTAATTTCCCTATGGGACGCCGCATCAATATCTGTGCCTATGACATACTAGTTTTGCGGTATATGCAAAAAAAACAACCATACCCATTGTATTATTGGCAAATTATTGTTAAAATCACAAAAAATAACGCAATCTACCTGATTACACGCATATAATTAGCTTAGATTTTACTTTTCAAATAAACATCATGTAAGTAATAATTTCGTAAAACAAACACAAAGTACAATGGAATTAGTGATTTTTATCTATTTTTACGACTAATCATGCGTATTTCACAAAAAACAGGCGAAATCAATCATATAAGCGAATATATTTTTATTATCAAATGATTATTTTAGTAATATTGACGAAACTACACTCTAATGGTAGGATTACACTAGTTTTATATATTTCGTACAAAGTAGAAGTCCATGAATCGTCAAATAATGACTATCCGTCAACTCGCAGACCGTGCCGGCGTAACTCAGCGTACCATTCGTTACTATACGGACGAAGGATTGATTGACGCACCTGTTGACAAAGTACGCATGCCACGGTACACCGAGCGACATCTCTTGCAATTGCAAGCCGCAGCACACCTCAAGGCTGGATATTTGCCACTGCGTGTCATTCGCGCCCGTTTGGCAGGACTTGGGGATGAAGAACTCCGTGAGATTGTATCTAGTGTCCCGCAACCAGTCGCAGTGATTGTGGCCAACACCAGCATCCAAGAAATCGAAGCCAGCCACAGGGTCGGCAACGTCATCAGTGGCAGTAATGTGGCACTCTATGATGGCACTGACAGCGAAGAATCCATCCAACCCCAAGCAGGTGAACGGCGCTGGCATCGTGTGGTAATCGATGACGGTATCGAAATCCACTTCCGCGATGATCGTCACCTCGATAGTGGTGACCTCCGTCGCTTGAGCGCCATGGTGCGCCGCCGCCCGTAATTCATACGCTAGTCACATAACCCCCTCTGCACGCACTGTGCAGAGGGGGTTGTTGTTATATGCTCCCAGGCACGTTGTAATCGGGGTCAGGGTCGGGGTACGTATCGTTGGTCGAATCAGCATGCGACGGTGTGGTTGAATTGACGGGCAATGACAGCGGGTTCCCAAAGATATCCCACATCAGCGGTGTAGCGGGCTCTGTAGCCGCTAATGGTGGCTGCACCAACCCAAACAACAAGGCAAACTCATGATCGGTCAAAGAATTATCGGTCACTGGTAGATTGTCTTGGGCAAATGACAACGGCAACAAATAGCCATCACATTCGTCTTGCGTATATTCGCGCTGTTTGTCTTCGGGGTCACGATAAAAATCGTCATCATTGAGATCCAATGAATCATCATCATCGTCATCATCGTCATCGAGATCCAGCGCATCATCATTGAGATTTAGCACATCATCATCATTGATCGACACCCAATCCCCATCATCGAATGCCAAATTTCCCGGAGTAACCGTACCTGCATGATTGGGGTAGATTTTTTTCCAGGCCTCAATGCGCACATGGGTACGGTCTAAGCTCGCCAGGGTTGTTTCGCACATCACCAAGATTTGCTCAAGTGCAACAACATTGGTTCCATCAACGGGCATTTGCGCACAGACTTGCATGATTTCGTTACGTACCGCAATCAATGACTGTTGCGCGAACCCCATCCGAAGCAGTAAGTATTCTACGGGTAATTGCATCGTTTTCTCTCCTCGTTGTTGCACGTATGTAGCATCAAAACCAACAAAATGCGACCAGCTAATGTGGGTATTTGGTTTACATTTTCTGCGGCATAATCCTTTCTTTTATCCGATTAGATAAAATACCACGGTCACTTTCATGTGCCGTGTTACGTTATAAACACTATACCACAACGACGTTATAAACGCAATAAGGCATTTATGTGCTTTTTTGATTTGACAATCACATTGATTACTGTTATATTTACGTTGTGATGTAATACATGACAACGAAATCAACGAAAAGTCCAGTGATTTCACAAAACGTCATGTGTACAGAGAATTATCAGTAAATTTTTTCAAAAGGAGTATTCATCGTATGCCAAAGATGACAGTGAACATCAATCGAAGTCATGTGGAATTGGGACGTGACGAACAGGGGCTTGCCAACGAAATCATCATGCGGTTGACTTTACTCGCCCCAGAATTAACCCAAACGCAAAATCCCCGGATGCCCCTCAATATCGGGTTAGTGATTGACCGCAGTGGTTCGATGAGTGGCCAAAAGTTAACCGACGCCGTGGCGGCCTGCCAGCGGATTGTCGGGCGCTTGACGGGCGATGATCGGTGTACGATTGTGACATTTGATGATCAGGCAAGTTTGCTCGCAGACGGGAATTATGTCACAGATGCCCAACGCGCGCTGATTAGCACTGCGTTAGGAGTGGTGCGGTCTGGCGGGAGCACCAATCTGTCGGGGGGGTGGCAACTAGCGGCCGACACCTTGCTCACCCATCATGCCCGCAACGGCTATGTGAGCCGAACGGTATTACTCACCGATGGGCAAGCCAATTCAGGCATGACGAGCGAAGTAGAACTCAGTGCCCTCGCCAGCAATTATCACAGTCGGGGCATCAGCACCAGCACCTACGGGCTGGGCGGTGGCTACAACGAAGATTTGCTGACGAGTATTGCGACACAAGGGCGTGGTAATCATCAATTCATCGAGCAATCGGTCGACATTGATCGCTACTTCAGTGACGAATTGCAAGAGTTGTTTGCGGTATCACTGCGCAATGCAACTATCACGATTCCGATCCCCGCTGGATTTAGCGTCGAGGTCGTCGGTCAATTGCCCCATCGCCGGGACGACACGCAACTCATCATCGAAGTAGGGGCGATGGTGGTACTCGAGCAACGCAACGTCTATTTGCGCCTCATCCCCGCAACCGACGCAGCCCTCGGTACTCGGCATATCACTACCACAATGAGTGGGGTTGATAGTAACGGAGAGACGTTGACCACCACGTGTGATATCGATTTACACATTGCCACTGCCGACGTCGTTGCCCAATACCCTGTCGATACCGCACTCGAACAAGAAGCCATGTTGATTGATTTGGCGTGGGTACGGGGTGAAGCCAATCGCCTCAAACGCGAACGGCGCTATGACGACGCGAGTACGTTTGTACGCCAGATGCGCCATCGGAGCCGGATTTATGCCAAATTCGACATCTACGAGGAACTCGCTGACGAGATGCATCACCATAGTAGCAACGAAGACTTCAAAAATAGTTCGAAACGTAATTTCATGTCATCACGGGCATCAGCCAAAGATTTGCATCGCTTGCGGGCTGAATTAGACGAGATGAAGCAACGTGGTGAAACTGGTACACTAATGATTCAGCTCGAACGGTTGATTGCCCAACTCGAAGAGCAACTCCGCAACAACCAGCGCTAATCATACTCATGCCGAATCGTCCCCTTTGCAGATGGTACGCAAAGGGGACGATTTGTGGTTTAATAGGCACAGCAATCAGCGCACACCGGAGTCACGCAATGGCCAACATCCGCATTGTCGCCTATGATCCATTATGGTCGCGCATATTTGGGTACCTCCAGGCCCGCATCTGGCGCCAAGTGGCACCACACATCACTGCCATCGTGCATGTAGGCAGTACGTCGGTACCGGGAATGGCGGCCAAACCCATCATTGATATGGATATCGTGGTGGCCGACCAATCACAGCTTGCTCCGGTGATTGCGCTGTTGGCGCCACTGGGGTATCACCATTTGGGTGATTTGGGGATTACCGGGCGTGAAGCCTTTAGCCGACCTGCGGGTTTTCCCAACCACAATGTGTACCTCTGCCCGCACGGGAGCCTCGGGCTGCGTAATCACCTCGCCGTCCGCGATTATTTGCGGGTGACACCGGCTGCGGTAAGTGAATATAATGCGCTCAAACAACGCTTGGCAGCAGATGTAGGACATGATTGGCGTGCCTACGTGGCCGGCAAAAGTGATTTTATCAGCGCCATATTAACCACCCAAGGACTCAATCAAGACGATATCGCCACGATTCATCAGAGTAACCAGGCGCCGAGATAATTATTTACATTTCTTATTCACCACTGCGCCCGGATATATTTTTCAAAACAGATCAATACAATAAAAAACGGACCCGCATGACGCGAGCCCGTCGTAACCAATCAAGATTAATCCATGCACAAGGCGGCCCCACCCATGATGCCGATGACATCGCCGAGGGCGGCGGGTTTGAGCACCACCTGTTTGGACAAGGCCCGGTAGGCCATGATGGTGCGCAACGGTCCAAACAACTGCTCACCGGCCCCCGTCAGACCACCACCAATCACGATGATACCGGGGTTGAGCAGATTGCTGGCAGACGAGATACCCACCCCCAGCCAGCCCAGCGCATGATCCCAAATCTGCATCGCCACGACATCACCGGCAGCGGCGGCCATCGCCACGTCGCGAGCACTAATGGTGGCGACATCGCGGTCACGCAGGCTGGGGGGCACGTTGGCGCGGGCGTCGCGGGCAATAGACAAGCCCGACGACAATGATTCGAGGCAGCCATTGCCGCCACAGGCACAAGCCGGACCATCGGGTTTGAGGATCATATGGCCTACTTCGCCGGCCCAGGCGTGCTCACCACGATGGAGTTTGCCGTTGATGATGACGCCGCCGCCGATACCGGTACTGACGGTCAAATAGAGCATGTGCTGGCAGCCTTGGCCAGCCCCAAAGCGGTATTCGGCCAAACCAGCAGCGTCGGCGTCGTTGGCGATGATGGTGGGTACACCAAAATGGGCTTCACAGCGGGCGGCGAGGGGGAATTCTTCCCAGCCGGGGAGGTGCATCGACAAGCGCACGGTGCGGCCATCGGCTTCGACGGGACCGCCAAAC
>CAISXI010000313.1 GCA_903889425.1 uncultured Roseiflexaceae bacterium
GGTGTTGCAGGCTACTGCCAATACCAAAGTCGAACCCGTAGTGCGCTTTGATAATGCCGAAATTCAACGACAACTTGAGGTGCTCAACACTACCGTGACGGCTACTTCTGGTGTGACGCTCACCCAACGCACGGACCCGTTTGATGTGCAGTTTGTGACTGATGTGGCACAATCAATCGATACCAACGTCGCTGAGGCTAGTATTACTTCGGCGTTGGCGAGTAATGCGATTTCGGTGACGTTGCCCTTATTGCCAGCAACGACGCCGGTGAAGCCAAGCCCTGAACAATTGACTGCTGCAATTACCACCATGGCTGATGCCTGGCCTGGGATTGTGGGTGTATATGTCTATAATCTCGACACCGACGAAGTCGTGACCGCCCTCAACGAAAAAAGTGTTTTTTCGGGTGCAAGTGTCATGAAGGTGCCAATTTTGGTTCATGCCTACGCCAAAATCAACGAGCTTAATGATGACCAAAAAAGGTGGATGCGGCGCATGATTGTCGATAGCGACAACTTGGCGGCCAACAAGATGTTGGCGACGAGTGTCGATGGTGATGGCACCGAAGCCGCCTATCTTGGTACCCAAGAAATGAACAAAATGTTCCAAGCGTTGGGACTCGAACATACCTATCAAAATATGCCCTATGAAGGACGAGATTTTTTGATTGGGGTGCTCAAATACAACATCGTCAGAGGTCCCAAAATCGACGGCCCTGCGCCTAATACCGACGCAGACCCGTTGTTGCGTACCACCCCCGCCGAGATGTCAAAAGTATTTATCGAGCTCTATCACTGTAGTCAAGGCAAAGGCGAATTGCTCAAACTGTACCCTGATACCCTTAATGCCGAGCGCTGTGGCGAAATATTGGCGTTGATGCATGAGAATGCCGATAATAGCCGCATGATGTCGGGCTTACCGGCAGATGCCTATGTATCACACAAAAGTGGCTGGATTGAAGATATGCAAGCCGATGTGGGCATCGTGACCACACCTGATAAGCAACATTTCTTGATGGCGATTTATGTGTATCGCGATATCGCCGAAAACGGCGGGTATTTGCTTGATTCGGTCGCTGGTCCGGCGATTGGTGGCTTTGCACAGTTGATTTATAGTGCGTTTGTCCCCCAAAACAAATAGTCCGTTGCGCAGGGTATCAGTAGATTATCATCTATTGGTACTCTGTGTGTTCATGTTGTTGTCATGTTTAGCGCTTGACAGTAATAGTAAATAAACAGTATTGTAGTAGGTACATGGTGTGAAATTTTTTCTACATTGTGTGTATAAATGGCTTGTGATACATCATGGTTCCGCTTTTTGTGATGTATCCTCGATGGAGAATGGTATGCGTAGTTGGTATCGAGTTGGGATATTTGTGAGTGTTTTGGTGACCATGTTGGTGTTGTTGCCGTTTGGGGCGCGTGCGCAAGAAGCACCGCCGATTTCGGATGGTACCCAAGGCGGTGATAATTCTGCGCCGGAACCGACGCAAGCACCGCCGGCGTTTCAGCAAGGATATGCCCCCACCTATACGGTACGGGCCACACGTGAAGGATTGGTTGGTAAGCGTACCGCCAACGGCTATCGTATCCCTGAGCGGGCTTGGTTTGTGGCATTGCCTTCATGGAAGGTTTTGTCGAGCAAAGGTGGCAATGAGTTCCAAGTACGGGTAACCTACGAAGACAAAAGTATCGTGTTGCCGGTGTGGGACGTCGGTCCATGGAATACCAATGACGAATACTGGACGCCCGAACGGCGCTTCTATCGTGATTTGCCGGTTGGTATGCCGATGGCCCAAGCTGCAGTACAGTTTGGCTATAACGGCGGCCTTGACATGTTTGGCCGCAAAGTGACGCTCGGCAACGGTATCGACATTGCCGATGGCGCCTTCCTTGACGGCTTGGGGATGCGTAGCAATGACTGGGTGCGGGTGTCGTTTTTGTGGATGGGGCTTGACCCTGGTCCACAAGGCCAAGTCGATGCATCGGTTGGCAATGCGGCCTACCCGCCGGGTACCGTGATTGTTGACAATGGCAGCGAAGGCTACACCAGTGCCGCCAAAGTGGCATGGTACGACAATTTTTGTGGGCTGAATGGCAAACATGACTGGACGATTGGGACGATTGACCCCGCAAATGGCGAAAACACTGCCACGTGGTCTACGAATATTAATCAGATCGGTTATTACGAGGCGATGGCGTTTGTTCCACCCTGTGGTCGGGCTGCAACCCGGGCTGCCATCTACAAAGTCAATGCCAATGGCGTCGAGCGCGAAGTCTGGGTTGACCAGTCATTGCAAAGTGCGCGTTGGGCGTCGCTTGGGATGTACAACATGACCGCCCCCGGCACCTCTAGTGTAACCTTGACCGACGTCACGGGTGATGATGGTCAAGGCGTACGTTTCGACTCCGTGATGTGGGTACCGCGCTACGACACGATGCCGCCGGTTGCGTGGATCCAAGAAATTTTGCCCATGGATGGTGGTGTCTATGCTGTCCGTTGGGGTGGCAATGATGACGTCAGTGGCATCAATTCATACGACATCGAGTATCGTCTTAATGGTGGTGCTTGGGTCAACTGGCAACGTGGTACGGGGGCGTCTGAAGCCCTGTTTGCCCCACCGAGCAGTGGTGAATTCCAATTCCGGGCCAGCGCCCGTGACTGGATGACCAAAGAATCCGGCTGGAGCGAAGATCCTATCACTATGAAGTCGATTGTGGTACCATAGGAGTACTGCGATTGTGACGGAGTCGTCCTGCGGGACGGCTCCTTTTTTATTGTGATTACACGTTAATGCATTTTATTATTGATGGACATAATCTCATAGGAAGCCTCCCCGATATTAATTTGTCTGATCACGATGACGAATTTAAATTGGTAATGATGCTCCGCCGTGTGGCTACCGCCAAAAAAGGCCGCCAGATTTTGGTGGTGTTTGACCGGGGCGTCTATGGCCATCCCCAAAGCCTGAATGGTTATGGGGTGACCTGTCATTTTGCCCTGTCACCCGAAGACGCCGATACCCAAATCATCCGCCGCATCAAAGGCTTCGCCAAACCCAAAGAATGGTCACTCGTGAGTGCTGATCGCCGGATTATCGATGTCGCCAACCAATATGGCGTGCGTTTGATGAAAAACGCCATGTTTATGCAACATATGCTCCGCCAAACCAATACCAAAGCCGAGTTCCACGACGAAAAACCCGAAGTACCGTTGAGTGCCGCCGAAATCGAAGCCTGGCGTATCGAAATGAACCTCCCGATTGGTCCGACGGACGAAGAATTATTGATGCAAAGTGCGGCGCGTGATTTGACTCCGCGCAAACGCAAAAAATAACCCATAGCTGCGGTTTTACGAGGAATACCATGCCATTGTTTGTTGTCGACGTCAATCGTACCCAGTTATTTGGTGCACCACTGCCGCGCATCGATGCCACCACGCTTGCGAGTTACACCAGTCATATCTATGAAGGCTGTGAATACGGTTGTAATTATTGTGATGGCTGGGGTCGCCATCTGCGCCCATTTAATGAACAAATCCGCTTGATGCCCGATATTGCCCCCGCTGCCAGTGCCGAGCTCGCTACCATCAATCGCCGTGCGGTAATCGGACTAACGGCCGAAAGTGACGCCTACCAGCCGGCTGAGCAACACTACCGGCGTACGCGCAGTGTGTTGCGCGTGCTGGCAGCGCATGGTCAGCCCACCGTCATTATGACCAAAAGCCCGCATGTGGTCGATGACATTGAATTATTGACAGAAATTCATCAGCGCTCATTGGCGCTAGTGATGGTGACGGTAATGAGTCATGTGGTCGATGTCCAAAACAAACTCGAAGACAAAAATATCTCGACAGTTGAGCGCTTGGCAACCGTTACCCGCCTCAAAAAAGCGGGACTTCCGGTGGGGGTGGTTATCCAACCGTTGATTCCTTATTTGAATGACACCGACTATGCATTGACCCACTTAATCGAAATGATTGTGGCGGCGGGGGCTGATTTTGTACATTGGGATTATCTATATACCCTCAATCAACGCCATCGCAATCGAGTATACGAAGCATTGGCGCGGATTGGAAATTACCCGCCGAGTTATATGCGGAACTTGTACCGTGACGGCATGACCATTGATCGTGCGTACCAACAAGAACGCAATAGCGCATTGACCCGTATCTGTGATGACGCCAAACTGCCAGTGCATCCCCCCTATACCCTGTTTGCCCAACGCCTCGACCCCCGCAATGAACTTGAACTAACGATTTTACATCAGGCTCGCCGTGATATGTTGCAAGGCCGTGATACATTGGCAATCAGCGGTCAATCACTGGCGACCAAGATTGCGGCGGGTGACTTACCCATGCAAGAACTGCGTAACTATGCGCATTACATGCTGATTCGACCAGCGGTACAGCACGTTGAGTCAACTATCCCTTAATCGTGTTCGCGTAAGGTGGTGCCGGTAAAGGGCTATGGTATACTACTCACGGAATCGGGTATGCAGGGAATTCGTATGAAACAATGGTTTATGCACGGTATACGCTGGGGAATGATGCTTTGTGTGATGGGGTTAACTGTAGCCTGTGCTACCCCGTCGGATGCCTTAGCCCCGCGTGAAACAGTGCCGGCGGTGTTGTATATCACCCCCGCACCAACCCTCGATATCAATGCAACCGCTACTGCCTATTCCATGGCGATTGTGCCGTCACCCACGCCGAGTGGTATGTATGTCGTCAAAGCAGGTGACAGCCTGAGTTTGATCGCCGAAGATTTTTCGACCACTGTCGAAGACATCATGGCCGCCAACCCCGACATCACCCAACCCGAAGCGATTCAAGTGGGGCAAGCCATCATCGTGCCGTCACTGGTTGATCGCACCCCAATGCCGGCGCCGACGTTTGGTCCCGAAGATTTACCCACAGCGACTGCCTTACCTCCTACCGAGACCCCAGAAGTAGTTGCCGCTACACCGACGCCGTAATTGCTGATTGAGGTACCCTATGGGCGTTGCGCCGGTTGCAAATATTGTGTTTATTGGTCCGCCAGGTGCGGGCAAAAGTACCGTTGCGCATGCAGTGAGTGAATTATTGCCCCTTGATGTCATTTCGACTGGTGTACTATTACGGGCCGAAATCGCTACGGGCTCGCTGCTTGGCCAACAGATTGCCGCTGCCATTGACCATGGTAATCTCGTCACCGACGAGGTCATGCACCAAGTCCTCGGTGCGTATATCGCGACACTCCCTGCGACGCATGGCTTCATCCTTGACGGTTATCCGCGCACCTTGTCGCAAGCCCAGTATCTACCGACCTTTTTGGCGCAATATAGCCGTACACTGACTCTCGTGGCACTCCTCGATATCCCCGATGACATGGTGGTGCAACGCTTGAGTGGTCGCCGTATGTGTGTCACCGCAAATGAGACCTTCCCCGTGCATGTTGACGACCCTGCCAGCCTCGCCGAGTGTCACACTCGTGGTGGCACGCTTGCGATGCGCCCCGATGATGCCCCAGAGATTGTGGTGCATCGGGTAGCGGTCTACCATGCAACAACCCAACCACTGATTGCCTACTTTGATCAACTGCATCTGCTCAAACGCATCGACGCCCGTCGCCCTGCTGACGTAGTGGCGCAGGCAATTGTCGGGTTGCTGGTATGAATCAACAACCACTACGGATTTTGATGGTGTCTGCCGAAATGGTGCCGTTTGCCAAAACAGGCGGTCTCGCCGACGTAATTGGTGCCTTGCCCAAAGCGTTGCGCGCCGCCGGGCACGATGTGTGTGTGGTGATGCCCCGCTATGGCTGGATCGCCCCCGAACGCTTTGATTTACAAACGGTTATCCCCTCTTTGACCGTCCCCATCGAAGAAGGCTATGACCAAGCCATGGTGCAAGCCACCACGGTGGCCGATGTGCCAGTCTGGTTTGTGGCGCATGATACCTACTTCAATCGCGACGGCATGTCGATGTATGATGACGACGATCTCCGGTTTGTCTTTTTTTGTCGGGCAGCCCTTGAGTTAACCAAAGCCCTTAATTGGC
Source organism: uncultured Roseiflexaceae bacterium (assembly GCA_903889425.1). Taxonomy (GTDB): domain Bacteria; phylum Chloroflexota; class Chloroflexia; order Chloroflexales; family Roseiflexaceae; genus UBA965. The sequence goes on from CAISXI010000313.1 coordinate 6,041, forward strand.
AACCCGATGTCATTCATTGCCACGATTGGCATACGGCGATTATTCCCAATTGGTTGCGCACGGTGTTGCGTGATGACCCATGGTTTGCCCAAACTGCGGCGCTACTGACCATCCACAATTTGGCGTTCCAAGGAGTGTTTGGTCATCGTGTCCTCGAAATCGCCGGTGTGCCTCACGTCGACTTTGAAGTCACTGAAGGGGCCACGTCCACCGACACGGTGACACTGCTCGGTCGGGGTATTTTTTATGCCGATATTATCAATACCGTGAGTCCTAGCTATGCCCGTGAAATCCTCGCTCCCGATGCAGGACATGGCCTTGATGCCTTACTGCGGAGTCGTCGTGACCGTTTATACGGAGTATTGAACGGTATCGACGGCGATGTCTACAATCCTGCCAATGATAGTCACATTGCGACCCCGTATAGTCTGTATGACATCACCGGTAAATCCGCCTGCAAAGCCGAATTACAGGCGATGCTGGGACTGCAGGTCGATGCTACCATCCCTGTGTTGAGTATGATTTCGCGCCTGACCAACCTCAAAGGGTTTGATTTAATCGACGAAATAATTGAATCATTCCTGCGCACACATACCGTACAACTAGTGGTTATGGGGACGGGGCAACAACGTTATCACGACCGCCTGACCGAATTACAAGCGCGCTTCCCTGGCCAAGTAGCCTTCCGTTTGACGTTTGATGAAGAATTAGCCCACCACATCTATGCCGGTGCTGATATGTTTGTGATGCCGTCGCGGGTGGAACCGTGTGGCATTAGTCAAATGATTGCCATGCGCTATGGCACGGTGCCAATTGTGCATGCCACTGGTGGCTTGCGTGATACAGTACGCGACTACCAGTCACGCACCAATGATGGTACCGGGTTTGTGTTTGTGACCCCCACCGCGCTGGCGTTGGTGCAGGCGCTTGAACGCGCCCTGCAGCTGTATGCCGACCAGGCACGGTGGCTCCAACTGATGCTCCGCGGCATGGCCAGTGACTTCACGTGGCAGGCAGCCGCCGTGCACTATATCGACCTCTATCAACGGGCAATGGCTGCCCATACCGCTGATTACGAAAGGAACGCCTAAATGTCGATTTACACCGAAAAAGCCGATCAGGCTGCGGCCCTGCTCCACGAATTCGACCTCGATTGTTGGTTGACGTTTGCCCGTGAATCGGTTGTTTCGCCCGATCCCGGCATCGAACTCGCCATCGGCAGCAATGTCACCTGGCCGTCAGCGTTTATTTTCACCAAAAACGGCCAACGCATCGCCATTGTGGGACGCTATGACGTGCCCGGTGTCGAAAGCTACGGCGTATTCCCTACCATCATCAGCTACGATGCCGGCATCAAAGAAACCTTGATTGCCCAATTGACGGCGCTCGATCCGCGTACCATCGGCCTCAACTACAGTGTCGACGACAAAACGTCTGACGGGTTGACCGTGGGCATGTACATGATGCTCCAATCCATTCTCAAAGACACGCCGTTCGCGAATCGCCTCGTCAGCGCCGGTCCCGTGCTCAGTGCCTTGCGCTCCCGCAAGACCGATGGCGAAATCGCCCGCATCCAAGCCGCCATCGATACCACCGAAGAGATTGTCGATTTGATTACGGCCCAAATCCGCGTCGGTGTCAGCGAAAAAGATATCGGTGACTTCGTCCATGATCAATTCAAACAACGCGGTTTGCCGGCTGCCTGGTCCTGGGATGGCTGCCCCATCGTCAACAGCGGCCCTAATTCGGCCGTAGGACATGGCGTGCCTAGCGCTGACATCAAAGTCGAACCTGGCCACATCGTGCATATTGACCTTGGCGTACAACAAGACGGCTACTGCTCAGACATCCAACGCTTGTGGTATGTGCGTCGCCCCGGTGAAACCGGCATGCCCCCTGAAATCCAACGCGCCTTTGATACCGTACGCCAAGCCATCCGCGAAGGTGCCAAA
>CAISXI010000314.1 GCA_903889425.1 uncultured Roseiflexaceae bacterium
GCATTCGCAATGTGCACGACATCTATACCTCACCGACACATACGGCGACGCCAATCATCACGCTGACGGCATCATTGACGCCGACACCCTCCGAGACATTGACGGCGACAGTATCAAAAACTCCGTCGATGACCCGTAGTGCTACGTTTACACCGTCCTATACCAGCACCAAGACGGCGACGCGTACTAGGACACCATCGCGTACCAAGACGGCGACGCGTACCAAAACCGTGACGCGTACCAAGAGTGCTACACGAACTCCATAAAGTAGTGGCATCGACAACCACGTGCAACGCCGGATATGCCTCCTGTCACATTTGTGACAGGAGGCATATCTGGTATAAAGGAGCAAGAGCCAGCACACTTGATGGGTATTATGGCGCATATAATTCGAAAATCTACATATACAGTATATTTTTTTATTTAACATTAACAATTAAGTACTAAAAATTAACAATTAACAATTAACAATTAAATACTAATAATGAATATTAAATACCAAAAATATATAGTTAAATATCAACTATATATAGTTAAATATCAACTATATAGTTAAATATCAACAACTAAATTGATGTCTACGCGAATCTAAACGGTGTGCTGGTTGTTTGGCGGTGCTGATACGCCCACGTACCGAAATCAGGCGATTAATTTGTGGGTCTCATACATTGTGCAGTTTGGGGGAAGAGATTTTCGCTCCTTGATCAAAAACGACTCTTTCGCTAACATCATCATTTTCCGTATTCCTCCCGTGATTACATAGAGTGGGTAATTAAATCGAGTGATTTTCTGATTAGTATGCGCAAATTGCCCGCAATGGAGCAAAAATTGTCGGCGTGCCACACGACGATTTTTTCCTAATGGGGGCATACTGCTGGCAGGGAATGTCGGTAGCGGGACATTTATGCGATGGGATTACCCACGAGTAAGGCCAGATTACGCTATTTTGGCGTAGGTATTGGCATACGAAAAAACGAATAATCGCCTTCCTCGTATGAACTGTGATTGTAAAAAACAAAAAACTTCTTGACAATGAATTAATGAGCTACGTATAATGAATACTGTAAGCGTATTGTAAGCTTATAATCGACTATGTAATACATTAACATAATAGAGGGTAATTCAATGAAGCGATTGCTTAACTTAGTACTAGTGATGATTACGCTAATGGCATCAAGCCAGCAAGTAATCGCTGCTCCAGTGACAAGTACACCCACAGAGACGGTAACACCAACGCAGACGGTAACGCCAACGCAGACACCTACACAAATTGGTGGTAATGCGACAGCCAATCCCTCAATTAGTGAACCACAAGTTGCTGCGAAATTCCAGAATGGAAGCTTTGAAAATGGCTTGACGAGTTGGACCGTATATAACGGCAACAACAAGACGGGTGACATTGCTGATGGGTCAAGCAATGCAAGCGCGCCTACTTCGGTCTTTCCTGGCCAGACAAATGATTTCATCAATATGGGTGTGACATCCCTTGGTGGATGTGTCACCCAAGATACTACTAATTACAATGCGATATGGACCCGTGATCCGAAATACGGCGTCGTACCGGTATTTGTATCGCCGGTCAATGGTAATACAGAAGTAAAGCCGACTAATGACCACGCTGCGATTAACAGTACCTACTCATCAAAAGCGGCTATTGTCACATCGATTACCGGTGGTCCAGAAATTACTGCAGGTACGAAGGCTATTTTCATGCAGATTGGTTCTCACTGGCGTGGCACTGGGTACCACGTATTGCATGGTCCGGCCATTGTCAGTGATGTGTTTCGTGCGACGCAAGGCCAAGTGGTCACCTTGGATTGGTATTCGGCTGCGGGTGCCGATGACTTTGCAGTGATGGGGTATCTGCTTAATACAACGACGTGTACGCAATACCCGGTAATTGAGACGACGGGTTATTCCGTTACTGGTTGGCAATTTGTATCATTTACCATTCCGGCTACCTCAGACACGTTTCGATTTATTTTTGTGAATGGTACATTTGACCGGACGGGTGGTCGCAAGTCGGGTGCATCATTCTGGGTCGACAATATTTCGGTTGGTAATCCGCAGACGATTGACTTCCCATTAGCAAGTACCTATAACAAAACCGACTCGCCAGTTACATTGAATGCGACGTCCAAGTCCACATTGAATTCTGCCCTCACCGGGCTTCCCATTACCTATACGTCGAGTACGTCGTCAATATGTACGGTGAGCGGGAATGTATTGACTATTTTGGCGGCAGGGACTTGTACCCTTACTGCATTACAACCGGGTGGTGATGATACCAATGGCGACACCTGGGCGTCTGCAGCACCGGTAACGAAGTCAGTAGTGGTTACTAATTTTTCACCCACACCGACCAAATCAAGTACGCCGACTAAATCAAGTACGCCTACTGCTACAAAAACCAACACACCAACTAATACACCAACCAGAACAGCCACCAATACACCAACCAATACTAATACACCGACTTTAACTAATACACCGACTTTAACCAAAACAAATACGGCCACTCCCACCCCATCGGGGCAGTTTATTACCTTCCCGGCAATTGCCGACAAAATCGAAGGTGACCCTGCAATTACGTTGCCGACGGTCAATTCGTCGGTAGGTTTGCCTTTGACCTACACCTCGACAACCACGAGCGTCTGTACGGTGACTGGGCTGGTAGTAACGCTGGTCGGACCAGGGAATTGTAGCCTCACGGCATCACAAGCCGGTGGTACGATTGGCGGCAAAACCTATACCGCTGCTCCCGAAGTCACCAACACCTTTAAGGTCAAGGCAAAGCAGACGATAACCTTTGCCAAGCCGGCTGATGCAGTGGTGACCGATGCCGATTTCGATCCGGCAGCCACGGCATCATCGAGCTTGCCCGTGACGTATACCTCAACCTCGCCAACGGTCTGTACGATTGTTGAAGGTAAAGTCCATTTGGTTGCCGCCGGGACGTGTAGTGTGACAGCGACGCAACCAGGTGGTATTAGCGGTGAGTTGACGCACGTGGCGGCATTGCCGGTGACACAGAGCTTTAATGTCAAGGGGATTCAGACGATTAATTTCCCTGCAATTGCCGACAAAATCAAGGGTGGTGTGGCATTTGCACTAGCGGCAACCTCGTCAGCGAAGTTACCGATAAGCTATGCGAGCACCACGGCAAGTATCTGTACGGTGACCGGGAATATGGTCACGATTGTCGATGCGGGTAATTGTGTGATTACGGCATCACAAGCAGGTGGTACGATTGCCGGCAAGACCTATGTGGCTGCCACGGATGTGCCAGTTACCATCAAGATTAAAGCATTACAGACGATTACCTTTGAGGCACCGACCGGAAAAGATATCGATTCGGCAGACTTTGATCCGGGTGCCACGGCGTCATCAACACTCGATATCACCTATATCGGTACGACCCCTGCGGTATGTACTATCGTCGATAACAAGGTGCATGTGGTTGGACCGGGGACGTGTAGTGTGACGGCCACCCAACCGGGTGGTGACAGTGGTGGTCTCACGTATATTGCAGCAGTAGCGGTCACCAAAGCAATAATCATTGCCGGACCACAAACAATTACCGTACCTGCGGTTGCAGATAAAGTCGCAGGTGGGGCGCCATTTACATTAGCGGGGACGGCGACCTCGGGCTTGGTCGTGAGTTATGCGAGTACCACGGCAAGTGTCTGTACGGTGATCGGGAATGTAGTGACGAGTGTGGCTGCCGGGGATTGTGTGATTACAGCATCACAAGCAGGCGGCGTCAACGCCGGGAAGGGTTACATGGCCGCCACGGATGTGCCGGTTACCATCAAGATTAAAGGCACGCAAACAATTACCTTTGTGGCACCAACCGACAAAGATATCAACTCGGCAGACTTTGATCCGGGTGCCACGGCGTCATCAACGCTCGATGTCACCTATACCAGTACCACCCCTGCGATATGTACGATTGTCGATAACAAAGTGCATGTGGTCGGACCTGGGACGTGTAGTGTGACGGCCACCCAACCGGGTGGTGACAGCGGTGGTCTCACATATATAGCAGCAGTAGCGGTCACCAAAGCAATAATCATTGCAGGACCACAAACAATTACTGTACCTGCGGTTGCAGAGAAATTCGCAGGTGGGGCGCCGTTTACATTAGCGGGGAAGGCGACTTCAGGCTTGCCAGTAAGCTATGCGAGCACCACGGAAAGTGTCTGTACGGTGACCGGGAATGTAGTGACGATTGTGGCTGCCGGGGATTGTGTGATTACGGCATCACAAGCAGGCGGCGTCAACGCTGGGAAGGGTTACCTAGCCGCTACGGATGTGCCGGTTACCATCAAAATCAAGGCAGCCCAAACTATCACCTTTGCGGCACTGGAAGAAAAAACGAGCACTGATGCAGATTTTGATCCAGGTGCCACGGCCTCATCGACATTGCCGGTGACATATCTTTCAGGGACGCCAGCGGTCTGTACGATTATTGAAGGCAAAGTTCATCTTGTGGCCGGTGGCAAGTGTAGTGTGACGGCGACGCAACCGGGTGGTATCAGTGGTGATTTGACCTATGGGGCAGCATTGCCGGTGACGCAAAGTTTTGTGGTGAAAGGTGCACAAGCAATCACATTCCCGGCAGTTGCCGACAAAACATTCGGTGATCTTGTCGTTATATTGGCAGCTGTTTCTTCATCAGGGTTACCAGTATCTTATGTGAGTACGACTCCTGCGATTTGTAGCGTACGCCTAAATTTTATGAACATTGTTGGTCCTGGGGATTGTCAGATAACGGCATCCCAACCGGGAGGCACCGTGGGTGGAGTACCATATTTAGCGGCGCTGGATGTGACCAATACGATCAAGATTAAAGCATTACAGACGATTACCTTTACGGCACCGACCGGAAAAGATATCGCGTCGGCAGACTTTGATCCGGGTGCCACGGCGTCATCAACGCTCGATATCACCTATACCAGTACGACCCCTGCGGTATGTACCATCGTCGATAACAAGGTGCATGTAGTTGGACCTGGGAACTGTAGTGTGACCGCCACCCAACCAGGTGGTGACAGCGGTGGTCTTACCTATGTGGCTGCAGTTGCGGTAACGAAATCAATTGTGATTGGTGGACCGACGGCAACACCAACGAATACCCGCACCGCGACACAGACAGCGACTGATACGCGAACCCCCACCGAAACACGGACGGCGACGAATACCCGCACCGCAACGAATACGATGACACCGACGAGTACCCGGACGAATACGCCGACGGCGCAAGCGCTTGAGTTGAAGAAGGCTGCCGTTGGTAGTGTCTATGTGATTGGGATCCTGCAAAACAACACCCTAGTTATGTGGGGTAGAAATGACGTCGGCATTCGGCAATCAACTATCCCTAGCGCCTACCAGAATATGCTGTTTAAGGATGTAGCGGCAGCGATTGCATCGGTGTATGTATTGACGATGGATGGAAATGTGTATGCATGGGGCCAGAACTTAAATGGTGAAACCGATATTCCCGTCGCAGCCCGCACCGGCATCAAAGCCATTGGAGCTGGTGCCCGCTTTGCCTTTGCCGTCAAAGACAGCGATGGATCGATTATTGGTTGGGGCAAGAACAGTAAA
>CAISXI010000315.1 GCA_903889425.1 uncultured Roseiflexaceae bacterium
CCGACGCCGGTGCGTCAGGGCGCACTTGTGTCGCAAGCACGTGTGGGGCAACCCCGCTTGGCGTTTGATGAGCATGCCAAACTGATTTCGTTTGATGATCGCTATCCATTTGTCCAGACGTTTATCATGACCGATGTGGTAGACATCGCACTCGAGTCACATGACCAAGTATGGGGGGCCATAGATAAGCAACAACGGGCTATGGTCTGGCATCGATCTGGGTATGGAAATATATATACATCCCAGTATGGTGGGAATGAATATTGTAATAACACTAAAGTCCATACATTAGCATTATCTTGGTCACAAGCCGGATGTATTTATGCGGATCTCGGATATTTAGGCACCTATTTAAATCCAGAATGGTTTAGTGATGTGACCAACCCTTACCCTGAGATTGCATCCTACATTCGCTATCATGCAGTTGAATCGGAATGGGGTTCGAATCATGGTTTGGTATTGACCGAAGACGGTACGTTATGGCCAGTCGGCTACAACACGTTTGGTCAAGCCAATCCATTGGCACCGTTTTGGGTAGGGCCATGGCCACGCTCATTTGATGCCGGTGATACCCATTCGATTGCAGCTCGGGCTGATGGCTCGGTGCTGGTATGGGGTGGGGGATTAACCAGTTTAACCAGTGATGAGGCGTGTCTGCGGACGATTCCTGCTGGTGCCACCAACGTCGTCAAAGTCGCTGCGGGCGCATATCACAATTTGGCATTGCGTGCCGATGGGACGGTGGTGGGTTGGGGGGGAAGTGGGTCGAGTTGTGTGCAGGGGACGTTTGTCTATCCTGCAGAAGCCAATGTACCAAATGGCTTAACCAATATCGTCGATATTGCTGCCGGTGATGGGGTGTCGGCTGCGCTCAAAGCAGACGGGACGGTCTATGTGTGGGGTAGCCGCTGTGTTGCACCAACGATTAGTCAACCATTGCCTCCCTGTACATTGGCCAGCAAATTGAGTGGCATTGTCAAAATTCAAGTTGCATCGCTACAAACTGATCACGTCCACGTACTGGCAATGGCCGCCAATCCCGTGGTACGTAGTGTCATGCGCTGTGTTGGGAGCACCACGCCATGCATCACCGATCCCACCCTGCCTACGTCTGGTGGGCGCATCATGATTACGGGTGAATACCTGCGCAACACGCTGGTGATGCTGGATAACAAAACAATCCGGGCAAATATGATTACCTATGATTCCAACAATACCATGTATGTGTCGTTGCCAGCGCATGTGTCGGGCAGTGCCAATCTTGCGATTATCGGCAGCAATAATGTACCTGTTAATGTCACGGTGCGCTATAGCGATGCCATTGCTACCCTCACAAATACGATGACGGCTACCAGAACGCGGACCAGCACAAGTACCCGTACCAGTACGCGCACCGCTACGTCTACAACAATAAAAGTATCGTCGCCCACACCCAAATCAAATGGGGGGCGCAATACCACCGCGACGGCCACCCGGACTGTCACGCTGACCAAAACGGCCACACGCACGCGTACTGCCACGCTTACCCGTACGACCACCCGCACCAAAACTGCCACGCTGACCCGTTCGGCTACCCGCACCAGTACTGCGACGCGCACGATTGGGCGTTAATACGGCGATAAAACAGACAACACCGCGGCCAGACACATTGCCTGGTCGCGGTGTTTGGTGTAACGGGGGTTATTCTTCGTCACCACCAATGACGAATGTGAA
>CAISXI010000316.1 GCA_903889425.1 uncultured Roseiflexaceae bacterium
CGCGGATACGCGTGACTTGCTGGAGGCCGAGGAATCTTTGTTGTCGGCCAGCAACGCAGCCACGGGTGCGTGTCCGTCGGTCGGGGTATATCGTCGATGCCCACGGTAGGGGCGAATCATGCCGGCGAATGCATTCGCCGCTATTCGCCCGATACGACGTGTGCAACGGTCCGTCGGTCGGGTGCGTGTCCGTCGGTCGGGTCCGGGGGTATATCGTCGATGCCCACCGTACCCGTATGGGCGAATAATGCCGGCGAATGCATTCGCCGCTATTCGCCCGATACGACGTCTCTTTGGTGTACAATAATGGCATTATTCAGCAAGTGGTAGCATTGATGTGACACAATCGTCATCTCCTATTTTTATGCAACAAATACTCCAGCAAATACACGCCGCCGGTGCAGTACTGAATCCACAATTGATACAGGTAATTCAGCACCATCAAGCCGAAATAACCGTGCCATTGCGTCAATTACTTGCGCAAAAAATCAGCATTCATGCTGACGAAAATCAGGCCTATGCCCGTGGGCATGCCTTGGTGTTTTTGAGTAGCTGGGGAGATAGTGACACCATATCCATCCTGGGCGACGTATTGCGCCGCCACGACGACCAACTCGAATCACTATACGAGCTACTTGAATACACCGTACCGGCCTACGGAACACAGATTATCCCGGTATTTGCCGAATTACTGAATGACAGCAATGCGCCACGGGCGTCACGGATTAGTGCGAGTTCATTGTTAAGTCTGATGGCTCATTTGCACCCGTTGACTGCTGGGGCGGTAACACGGATTTTGCGCCAAGCACTCCCTGCACCAGAACATGCCGCGTACCATGAATGCGAATTATGGTCGTGGATTGTGGCAGCCCTCGCCGAATTACGCAGTAAATCGGCCGACACCCAAGTCCGTCAGCTCTATACTGCAGGGGTGCTTGACCCGAGTATTTGTGGCCGCCCCGAAGAATTTACCCAAGCCCTCAACGATACGATTTACCGCACCACATTCCGCGATCCATTGTATTTGTACGAACAGTAATCACATGCAATTACCGCGCTTGGACTCATTCCAATCCGATACCACCAAAATCATTGGTGCCATTGCCGGTGCCGTAGTGTTGTGTCTCGGTGGGGCGGCGTTGCTGGTCTATAGTTATTTTTGGGTGCCGTTTGTGGTGATTGCCAGCCTGGCATTGACCTACAAAATGCTGGGCAATGTGCGTGTGATGTTGACCGTCATGGTGTTGCTCATCACTGTTTTGCCATTTGGCACATTGCCGTTCCGCGCCGTAATCACCCCATCGCTATTGTCGGCAGCAATTGTCGCCTTAATTAGTATGCGCCTCATCAATGCCTTAACCAGCCTTGATTACAAATTTGATTTTTCGCCCTTTGCACCAGCGGTAATAGCGTTTATTGGGTTCACACTGTTTGCATTATTACTCGGCGCCAAAGGGTTGCCCGATGCAACCACGTTGCACAATTACGCCAAATTTTTGTTGGGGATTTTGGTGATGTTTGTAGTGCTCGACACCATCAAAAGCGAAGCCGACCTGCGCTGGGCATTTCGTTTGTTGTTAATTGGCGGCACTATATCGGCATTGATTGGGTTAGTGCTGTATGTGATTCCGGCCACTATTTCGCAACAATTTTTGGTATTGTTTGGGCGCATCGGCTACCCTACCAGTGGCCGGATTTTGCGCTATGTCGAGGATGATACCAGTGGGCTGATGCGCGCCATCGGGTTATCTGTCGACCCCAATAGCTATGGCGGCATGTTGGCACTGATTGGAGCCGTGGCGGCCACACAATTGATTGTGGCACGGCCGGTGTTTTCACGTCGCATAATCATCATGATTACGGGAATCATCGTCGTGGCGTTGTTTTTGACCTTTTCACGAGCTGCCCTCGGTGGCTTAATCATCGCAGCGATTTATGTGGCTACCGTGCGCTACCGCCGGTTGTGGTGGTTGATTATCGGTAGTGGCATCATTGCCACCATATTGTTGGTATTTGTGGGGATTGGTGAGCAGTTTGTCAATCGGGTGGTGCAGGGCGTGCAGTTCCAAGACCGTGCCAATCAAATGCGCCTGGCCGAATACAACAACGCCATCGCCGTCATCCAAGCCTATCCGTTTTTTGGGATTGGCTTTGGCAAAGCGCCCGACATTGATTTGGTGGCCGGGGTATCGAGTATTTATCTGGCCATTGCCCAACGCATCGGTCTCATCGGTTTACTGGCGTTTCTGGGGCTAATGGCTAGTCTATTTGTGCAAAGCTGGCGCAGTTTGGGGTTGGCCGTGGCCAAAAACGACGAAGTCCACGCCAGCTGGCTGATTGGCTTACAAGCAGGGGTGGTCGCGGCGCTGGCAGTGGGGTTACTCGATCACTATTTTTTCAATATTGAATTTAGTCATATGACTGCGTTGCTGTGGTGCACCATCGGCTTAATGCTGGCCGTCGCCCGCAATAGTGCCCAACCAAATGAGGCGGTATGATACCGTTTGTCATCGGGATTGCCGGGGGCAGTGGTGCCGGCAAAACCACCATCGCCCAACAAATCATCGACCAGATTGGCGACCATGCCATTGCGTGGCTACCGTACGATGCCTATTATTGTGATTTGGGGCATCTGACCCTTGCCGAACGCCAAGCAGAAAATTTCGACCACCCTGATGCCTTTGACACCGAACTATTCCTTACGCACCTCGACCAACTCATCGCCGGCCACGCCATCACCCTGCCCAATTATGATTTCGTGCAATACACCCGGGTGGGCGGTGGGCATGTGGTGCAACCGCGGCCGATTATTTTGCTCGATGGGATTTTGTTGTTTGTGGCGGCGGCGGTACGTGCCCGTATGAATGTACGCATCTTCATCGAAGTAGCCGACGACATCCGCCTGCTGCGGCGAGTTTTGCGTGACACCCAAGAGCGCGGGCGTGACGTCACGTCTGTCTGTCAACAATATTTAGCCACCGTGCGTCCCATGCATCAGGCGTTTGTTGAGCCATCACGGAGCTATGCCGACTTGATTATTCCAGGAGTCAATGATGTCACGCCGGCGGTCAGTCTCATCACCAATCACATTCGACAATTACTGAGTACGACTCCAGACGGAAAAGAGGGAATATGACGATTATTCATCCCTTTCCCCCCACGCTTACCTATAGTCCCTACCTCGATGAGCTCTATGGCGTGTTGGAGCCACATTTCACCATTGATCGGCGCTCACCACGCCGTGCCATCCCCGCCCTATTATTTGGGCGGGGGGCACGAATTTTACACGTGCATTTTTTTGATGAAGTGGTGCAACGCCCATCTCGATTCATTACATGGTTCCGCTATATCACGTGGATTATGTTATTGATGCTCTTGCGCTGGCGGGGCGTCACCATTGTCTGGACGGTCCACAATGCCACACCCCACGAATGTCTCCACCCAGATATTGCGCGCCGCACCACACAGCACGTCCTCAACCAATGCCACGCGGTGACGGTGCATCATCACGCCACGCGGACGCTACTGCTTGAGCAATACGCCACCACTACACCCATCAGTGTGATTCCGCACGGACACACGGCACACCCCTTTGGGTTGCTCCCCCACCATCAATATGCCCGCCAACAGCTCGGGTTGACTCTCGATGCCCCGTTGTTGCTCTATCTCGGCATGATTCGGCGCTACAAAGGGATCGAAATCTTGATTGATGCCATGGAATTACTCCCCCATGCCCATTTAGTGATTGCCGGACACGCAGCTGACACCGTTTATCTCTCTGAAATCCATCAGCACACGGCTCGGCGTATCAACGTCACCATCCGGCCACGGTTTTTACCGAATCACGAAGCCGCCCAATATTTAGCCGCCTGCGATTTATTGGTGTTGCCCTATCGTTCGATTACCACCTCGGGGATGTTGGTAGCCGCCCAAGCAGCCGGGATTGTCTGCGTGGTGCCCAATTTACCACCATTGCTTGAGCAAGTGCGTGACGGCGTGACGGGATTTGTGTTCCATGCCGACAACAGTAATTCGCTGATTCAAACCATCGAACGGGCCCTTGCCAACCCCAACCGTAGCCAAATCGGCAGCGCGGCACAACGCGCGCTGGCCAATCATAGCTGGGCGCAGGTTGGCCAACAATTCATCACCTTATTTACCCAACTCACGTCACAACCATGACCACACCACAGGTATCACTCATCCTCGTGACCTACAACAGTGCAGCCCTATTACCGTTATTTGCGGCAGCATTGGCGTGTGACAAAAACATGCCTAGCTACGAACTCATCGCCGTTGATAATGCCTCAAGTGACGCACCGTGGCAGCAATTACCGGCCGCCACCTGGATTGTACTGCCCCAAAACATCGGCTATGGTGGCGCCTGCAATCGGGGTGCGGCGCAGGCCACCGGAGATTATGTCATCTTTCTCAACCCTGATATTACGGTGCGCGAGGGATGGTTGCACCAGCTCATCGCCCATCTCGAAGCGCATCCTGAGGTGGCTTGTATCGCCCCCGAAACATTCTACCCCGGCGAGCAGCGCACGCTACAACCGGGCATCGCCGACCGCCCCACCCTGCCTGGTGCAGCCCTCATGATGCGCCGCACGGATTGGGATGCGTTGGGAGGATTCGACGAGGCGATTTTTTTGTATTGGGAAGATACCGATTTGTGTTGGCGCGCCCAAACAGCTGGCCGCCGCACCGTGGTGGCCTGTGACACCGCCATCGACCATATCCGCGGCGGCAGTGGCGGCGGCAGTGCCCGCTGGATCCACCACTACATCCGCAACGGCATCTATGCCCACCTCAAGACCCGATCATGGCCGGCGGTTAGCTGGTTTGTGCTCCGTCAATTCATCGTGTGGCCGTGGCGGGCAGTGCGCCGCCAACCCCAACAATTGGCACGGGCAGTGTGGTGGAATATCACGCGCTTACCACAGACACTTGCATTGCGGCGCACGATCCGGTCACCCAAAAAATAACTCCCTCGCAACGGCAAAGCGGAGTCATACCGAATCGGTATGACTCCTTTTTTTATAGCGTACATTTCGTCTGTTTATGGCGTTGGATACGCCGTGCCCCATACCGTCGGTTCTCGCGGTGTTGGATACGCCGTCAACGTACCCGCAATGTGCGTACCTGCCACCGATGTGGCAGCCAAGCCTGCAACGCTCGTCACAGTAGCAGCGACATTTGTGGCAGCTTGGCTACGATAGGTAGCAGTTAAGGTTTGGATACCCCAGGTGGGGCTCATTTTGGCCAAAATCGTACGGGTAATAATCAACGGAGTACGCGTTGTCATATTAGTTATCGGTGTCATCGTTACGGCCTTTGTTTCGCTCACATATGCCGTACTCGTATATGTAATCGTCCGTGTGGCTGTCCGTGTCGCTGTATATGTCGTATATGGTGCAACAATTACACAACGAATTAAAATCACCGATTAATCGGATAATTTTCGCACTTTAGCGTATAAATGTACCGCCAAACAATCAACAAGCAGCGTAGATTGGCGTAGGTATTGACGTAAAATAAACATTTATGTAATTTTTATTTTAATTGCATTGACATTAGCCTAAATTGTAATTATAATGTAAACTATAGTTAATTATTTTATAAGAAATCTCTATGCATCAAGTTAGACAATCATTTGTAGGTGCCTTGATACGCTACGGCATCATCATTACACTAATCATGACGGTATTCATGCTGCCATCTACACAAGTAGTACAGGCCGTATCGGCACCAGCAGCAGTACCAAGTGCGATGCCGATGGTCACCATCAATGGTGGAGGTGGGACAAACGGAGCCGGTAGTGATGGTATTCAAATGACATTTAACCGACCAAATAGTGGTGAAAACATCAAGTTTACCAATCGTAATTTCATGTATTGTTCGGGTGATGTGGCTCAAGTATTAAACATTGGCGGTACCTCGTACACGACATTTAATGGTTCTTGTGCCTCATCCGGTATTAGTAGTAAAGCCAAATTTGATTCATTGGTCATCGGTAATTTGACCGGTAGCGCCAATACCTCTGGCGCCACAACGACTGGCAGTGGGTCAGCCATCATGACCTATACCAAAACTATCAGTGGCTTGACCTATGTGCTAGAGCGCCGGATTACCTATACCTATCCTAATTATTACTACACCGATGAATACAACATCACCATCCCGACTGGGAATACGGCGATGGTCAAGCTGTACAAAGGTGGCGATACCGCACCAGGTGGCTCAGACCGAGCCAATAACATGTATGATTCGGTACCGGTCAAAAACATTCAATCCGTGGAAAACACTTCCCATGTGGTATTGGGGATGAAAGAAATCCCTGCAGATGAGGGAGGTAGTACCTTTGACGGGGCATTTGGGAGTGACTATTACGAAATTTACCCCACCGTCAATAGCGGAGGCGATATTGGATTTACAGCGACGTACGGACCAAACGATGCGGGGTTCATGATTCAATATACGATTGGCAGCACACCGGGGACATACCGCGAAGAAAATATCACCTATGTAGGCTTCCAAAAAATCAACCTCGAAGCATCATGGTCGAGTGCGCTCGTCAACGATGTGGGTCGCTTAAATCTGGTCTTAAACAATGCGTTTTTGAGCACACAAAGTCCATTAGGATATACATTTCAATTACCTACTGGATTGATTCCTGGGGCACTCAATACAACGTGTACCAATGCAACAGTCACGATTAGTGAAGCGAACGTCATAAGTGTCAGCGGCATTTCAATGAATGCGTTAACGAGCTGTCTAGTCACCGTCGATGTGGGGTCACCAAGTCCCACCATATATCAATACACCGCAGCTAGTGTACTCAGTTTATCCAATGCAAACATGGCCAATGCAGTTGGCTCTGCGGATGTGACATTTAGACAAGCATCATCGACGTTTACGTCAACACCAACAGCTTCTAATACCGCCACTAATACTGCCACCGCAACCAACACCGCAACCAACACGCCGACCAATACCGCAACCAACACCCCAACCAACACGCCGACCAACACCCCAACCAACACGCCGACCAACACGCCGACCAATACCCCAACCAACACCCCAACCAATACCCCAACCAATACGCCGACCAATACCCCAACCAATACGCCGACCAACACCCCAACCAACACCCCAACCAACACCCCAACCAATACCAAAACCAGTACCCCAACCAGAACGTCAACCAAAACCAGTACGCCAACCGCCACCCCAGCTGGCCAAACAATTACCTTCCCAGCCATTACCGACAAAATTGAAGGTAGTGCAACCTTTACGTTGCCTGCCGCTACCTCTTCGGTCGGATTACCAGTAACCTATTCATCAACGACGTCAGAGGTCTGTACCGTAGCCAGGTTGGTCGTCACCATTGTCGGCCCAGGCACTTGTAGCATCACTGCAGCCCAAGCCGGTGGGACGATTGGCGGCAAAACCTACACCGCCGCAGAAAGCGTCACCAACACCTTTACCGTTAAAGCCAAGCAAACGATTACCTTTGCCCCAATCAGTGAAAAATCAAGCACCGATGCTGATTTTGATCCAGGCGTGACATCGTCTTCGTCTTTACCGGTGACCTACCAGTCAAACACCCCCGCAGTGTGTACGATTGTCAGTGGCAAGATTCATCTTGTCGCCGGTGGTACCTGTAGTGTGACCGCGACGCAGGCTGGTGGCGATAGTGGGGATACGGTCTATGCAGCAGCCCCTCCGGTGACGCAAAGCTTTACGGTCAAAGGTGCTCAAGTCATCACCTTCGCGCCAATTGCCGACAAAACATTCGGTGACTCTTTTATCATCATGGCTGCCGTTGCCTCATCAGGATTACCAGTAGGCTATACCAGTACAACACCTTCAATTTGTACGGTACGTGCAAATTTCGTCACACTTGTTGGGCCAGGGGATTGTAAAGTCACCATATACCAACCTGGTGGTCGTGTAAATAACATCCCCTATGTGGCAGCAACTGATGTAATTGCAACAATCAAGGTGAAATCAACGCAGACAATTAGCTTTGTGGCGCCGACTGGGAAGGACATCGCCTCAGATGATTTTGATCCCAGTGCGACCACCGCGTCGACCCTCCCCATCACCTATACCAGTACCACACCAGCCGTATGTACCATCGTCGACAACAAAGTCCATATAGTTGGGCCAGGAACGTGTACGGTAACTGCCACGCAACTCGGTGGTGAAAATGGTGGGTTGACCTATGCCGCCACCACTCCAGTAACCAAATCAATCGTAATCGGCGGTCCAACCGTCACGCCAACCAACACGATGACTTCGACGCGCACCGCAACCGAAACACGGACGGAAACAAGTACCCGCACCCCAACCAATACCCGCACCACAACGAATACGATGACACCGACTAACACTCGGACGAGTACGCCGACGGCGCAATCGTTTACGTTGAAGAAGGCCGCCGTTGGGAATGCCTATGTGATTGGGATATTGCACAACAATACCTTAGTTTCGTGGGGCATTAATAACCCAGGCATTCGGCAATCAATCATCCCCAACACCTACCGCACTATGCAGTTTAAGGATGTAGCGGCCGCGATTGCTTCAGTGTATGTATTGACAACCGGCGGCGACTTGTATGCTTGGGGCCAGAACTTAAATGGTGAAACCGATATTCCCGTCGCAGCCCGCACCGGCATCAAAGCCATTGGAGCTGGTGCCCGCTTTGCCTTTGCCGTCAAAGACAGCGATGGATCGATTATTGGTTGGGGCAAGAACAGTAAA
>CAISXI010000317.1 GCA_903889425.1 uncultured Roseiflexaceae bacterium
GCATTATCACCAACTTATCCACATTTTCAAACACCGCATTACAATGACTTATTTAATAGTTTTCCACCCGTATTCCCCCGGTTATCCGCGGGTTATCCACGAGTTATCCACAATATTTTCCACCGTTATTCCGTTGTTTTTCTACTTGTTATCCATAAAAAAACACGGGTATGCATATCGCATACCCGTGTTCAGGATTACGCACTTAGCGTGGTACAAACGACGTTTCGGCGTTGAGGCGGCGCACAAAGGCCGCAATCAAGCGGGCGGCGTTGAGGGCGTCATTGATGTCGATCATTTCGTTAGGTGAGTGCATGTAACGATTGGGAATCGAAATCACCGCCGTAGCAATCCCGGCCCGGGCCGTATGAATGGCGTCGGCATCTGTCGCCGTCCGTGACGGATTGGATTGAATGCGGTAGGGGATGCCGGCTTGTTCGGCGGTTTCACGCAGCATTGCAAACACCATCGGGGCGTTGGCGGAACCGCGGGTCAACACGGGGCCACCGCCAATAGCAATATCCCCTTGGGAATTGCGGCTGGCATTGGGGTGATCGGTGGCAAAGGTCACATCGACGGCAATCGCCACCTGTGGATCAAAGGCAAAGGCCGAGGTGCGGGCACCGGCAAAGGTGATTTCTTCTTGGGCCGTTGCTACGGCAGCCACTGTCGCCAATGGTCGCTCACTAGCAAGCAAGCGCAGGGCTTCTAGCACCACAAACGCGCCGATGCGATTATCGACGCCCCGGCCAATAATCCGGCCATTGGCCAGCACGAGTGGGTCGGCGTCGATGACGGCGGATGCGCCCACACTAATCAGGGCATTGGCTTCTTCACGTGAGCTAGCGCCGATGTCAATCCACAAATCTTCGATGCGCGAGACTTTGGTGCGGTCTTCGGGGGTCATCAAGTGGATGGGCTTTTTGCCAATCACCCCCCGCACAAAGCCGTCACGACCGAGGATACGGATGCGTTGACCAACGAGTACTTGACTATCCCAGCCGCCAATAGGTTGGAAGTAGCAGAAGCCTTTGTCGTCGATATGCGAAATCATCAAGCCGATTTCGTCGATATGTCCAGCCAACAACACCCGCGGCGTGCCCCCGTTGAGGACGGCGTATGAGCTGCCGAGCACATCGCCATAGACGTGGTCGGCAAATTGTTCGGCTTCGTGGCGCCACACCCGGGCGGCAGCAATTTCGTCGCCCGATGGGCTAGTGGTATTGAGTAAACGCATCAACGTGGCACGTGCAGCATCGCTCATGGCGGTTCTCCTTAAACAGTCTGTTGCGGTTCATCTATAGCGTAGCATATTCCACCACGCTATATCGCCACCACCACGTTATTTTCGAAAATGCGACACCGCCACCCCTACAGTATGGGCAATCAAGCGCCCGGCGGCCGTCGCCAATTCGCCATAGCTCCAGCGCCGGCCCATCACCGTGGTCTGGCGTTGTGCGATGGCCGCCCGCAAGTGGTCGGCGGTATGCCCGGCAAACACAGTCACACCATAGCCGACGGTTTCGAGTAGATGGGAATCGCTGCCACCGGTAATCGGCAAGCCGAGGATCCGCGCCGTAATGGCTGCCTGCAGATTGGCTTGTTGGGGGAACAAGCTCGAGTTCATCGTCTCGATTGCATCAAATTGCCACAGTGGCGGGTTGCCTTGGCCGTTTTGGAGTAGATGATGGCGTCCCAGCGAGCGCACCATCCAGTCGTAGGGGTGGGCCGCCACTGCCAGCCCACCTTGGTCGTGAATGGCGGCGATGGTATCACTGGCGGACATGCCGGTGCGAATATGCCGCTCGATAAAGTAGGCTAGCATATGCCCTTCGCGGGTCGAGATTTCTTCGCCGATAATCACATCGAGATTACGGGTTTGGGCATATTGTTGGGCTTCGTAGGCCCCATTAATGGCATCGTGATCGGTGACGGCAATCACGCGGAGGTCGGTATGGTCACAGACATAATCGACCAATTGGGCGGGAGTACTATAACCATCGCTATAGTTGGTGTGCAAATGTAAATCGGCTTTGCTGGTGGTGGCGGGTGCGTAATCCATTCTGTCATTCTTTCACACAAAAAAACCGTAACGGCGTTCTACGCCGTTACGGTATCGACCAAACGAGAGCGTCTTAAGATGGCACATTTCCCAAACTGCGCATCGTGAATGTTGCAACAGTTTTTTGAATCAAGCGCGTCCCGGCAATTGCCAAATCCGCCATACTCCAGTGTCGACCAGCAACCTGTGTTTGACCGGTAATAATCGCATGCCGCAATTGCAGTGCACTTGTACCTGCAAACATTGTATACCCATACGCAACGGTGTCAAGTAAATGCGAATCACTACCACCTACTGCAGGAATCCCCAAGGTGCGGGCACTGACTGCCGCCCGTACATTGGCACTACGGGGGCGCAAGCTGGCATTCATCGTCTCGATGGCATCAAACGCCCAAAACGGCTCGGCACCACCGGCATGACGCATCATGCCATAATGCCCCAGCGAGCGCACCATCCAGTCATAGGGGTGGGCAGCTACGGCCAGCCCGCCTTGATCGTGGATGGCAGCGATGGTGTCACGGGCTGACATGCCGGGGGGAATCAGTTCCTGGATGAAGTAGGCCAACAAATGACCTTCGCGGGTCGAAATTTCTTCGCCGATAATGACTTCTAATCGACTTCCCTCAGCACAGCGTTGTGCTTCGTACGCGCCGGCAATCGCATCATGGTCGGTCACTGCAATCACCCGCAAGTCGGTTTTGGTGAGCACATGGTTCACCAATTCGGCCGGGGTACAATGACCATCGCTATGGATCGTGTGTAGATGAAGGTCGGCGGTGCTCAGCATATTGGTGTGCATCAGGTGGTTCACCTCATAGTTGCATTTACAACTCTACAATGCCACACGCAGGTTATCGCTTTACACTATATGTATTAAAAAATTGCTAACAGTACGTGAATAATCAACTAGTGGAGAGTCGCAGCCTGCTGGGCTTCTCCGAAATCCCTGCTTTCGACGTCACGCTTTCGACTTCGTGAGGATTGTCATTTGTCTCGCACAGGCCCCCCCTAGCGTCATTCCATGCCGGTTGCGTGCAACCATAGCGTGGAATCTCCTTGGGCTTGCCAACAGATTTCGTGTATCTCGCACAGAGGACGCAGAGGACGCAGAGGCGTATTGTTGATTGATGTGCGTCGATAAATGCCGTTCATTCCGAGATGTACTACGCTCGCGTGGAGGTAAGCAGCGGCATGCGCGAGCCCTGAAGGGGCGTCATGCCATAGCCCTGAAGGGGCGTCATGCGCGAGCCCTGAAGGGGCGACATGCAGGGAGATTCCACGCGACGGTTGCCGAGGC
>CAISXI010000318.1 GCA_903889425.1 uncultured Roseiflexaceae bacterium
ATACACCACATATCGCATAGACAGCCATGTATCGGCGCACGACAATCAACACGATATCTCTGTGCGCTCTGCGTCCTCTGTGCGATACCCATACGCCATCTCGCATCGACAGCCATTTATCGGCGCACGACAATCAACAAGATATCTCTGCGTCCTCTGCGTGCTCTGTGCGAGACCCATGAGATCCCTCCGACACAAAAACACCCCCCTGCAACGGCATCTACCGTCACAGGGGGGATTGTGGCGTAACTACGCCTTGCTGGCGGCATAGGCCTTAGCAGCGGCGACGGCCTTTTGGGCGCCTTCGCCGAGGGTCGATGCCGGGATGAGCACGCTGTTTTCGAGCAACCGTCGGCCTTCGACTTCGTTGGTACCCACCAACCGGGCTACCATCGGCACATCGGTGTCGACTTCGGCCAAGGCGGCGATGATGCCCTTGGCGACTTCGTCGACACGGGTAATACCACCAAAGATGTTGAACAACACGGCTTTGACGTTTTTGTCAGACAAAATAATCTGCAAAGCGGCCTTGACCTTGTCTTTGCCGGCGCCGCCGCCCACGTCGAGGAAGTTGGCCGGTGAGCCGCCGTACAAATTCACCACGTCCATGGTGGCCATCGCCAACCCGGCACCGTTGACCATACAGCCGATGTCGCCATCGAGCTTGATAAAGGTGATGCCGGCTTCGCGGGCTTGTTGCTCGGCCAAGGGCTCGTCTGAGCTATCGCGCATCGCTTCGAGGTCGGGGTGGCGGAACAAGGCGCTGTCGTCGACCACAATCTTGGAGTCGAGCGCTTGCAAGGCGCCGTCGGCCTTGACCACCAGGGGATTGATTTCGGCGAGGGATGCGTCGGTTTCCATATAAATTTTGTAGAGGGCGCTGGCAATGCTGGCGAATTGGCGGGCTTGTTTGCCGTCGGTCAAGCCGATGGCAAAGGCCAGTTCGCGGGCTTGGTAATCGAGCAAACCGAGGGTGGGGTGGGCGGCGACTTTTTTGATGGCATCGGGGTTGGTCTTGGCGACCTCTTCGATTTCGACGCCACCTTCGGCCGAAGCCATCACGATGATTTGCTTGGTGGCGCGATCCATAATCACGCCGAGGTAGATTTCGTTGACGTAGGTAATGGCTTCGGCGACCAGGACTTTTTCAACCGTCAGGCCTTTGATATCCATACCGAGGATCTGGCTACCGACCAGCTCGGCTTCGGCGGGGGTTTGCGCCAACTTGACGCCGCCCGCTTTACCGCGGCCGCCGACGAATACTTGGGCTTTGACCACCACGGGGGCGCCGATGTGGGTGGCAATCGCGCGCACTTCGGCGGGGGTAATGGCCACGCCACCACCGGTGACGGGGATGCCGTATTTGGCGCAAATATCACGGGCTTGGTATTCGTGTAACTTCATCGCAAAAAGCCTCCGTTGTGTGTCAATTCATCGCCCTATCCTACCATTGCCCGGCGATTGCGTCAAAAAAACTCCCGCTACGCAGGGGCATCGTGGACTGGCACCAATTCTTGGTAGCGCGGCAACACCTGCTGGGCGTAAATATGGTAGGCGGCTAGGGCCTCGTGCACCGCTGCCATATAGCTGGCCTGGGCGGCGCGTTCGGCCGCTTGGGCGACGGCGTAGTGGTCGGTGGAGTCGGGGGCGATGCGCACGCCCGTGGCCGAATCCATCAGGCTGGTGATTTTGCGCGATAACTTGATGGCCTTGACGCAGGCGCGCTGGGCGGCCAGCAGGGCTTTGTGCTGGGCTGCCACGGCGGCGTTGGCCACTGCTACCGGTGCGTACAAGGCGGCGTGCTGGCTGGTGAGTTGGGCTAGGGTGGTGATGGGGGATGGCATGGCTGGGTCCTTTG
>CAISXI010000319.1 GCA_903889425.1 uncultured Roseiflexaceae bacterium
ATGGAATGACGCCTACGGTTGCGCCTTGGCCACAAATTGCACCTTCAATTCGACTTCGTCTTCGACTTTGATCATGTTGGCGATATTGGGGGCGGTGATGCCGAAATCGCTCATGTTGATGGTGGTCGTCGCTTGGCCCTGCACGGTATCGCCGGTCAAGGTACCATCGACCAGCCATTCGACAGACTTGGTCACGCCGTGGATGGTCATATCCCCCACCAAATTAAAACTAACTTGGCTACCGGCTTGATAGCTGTCAGGCAGGTTCAAAGCATTGGTCGAAACAAACTCGGCATAGGGGTAGGTGTTGGATTCAAGCCAGCGCTCGCGGATGGCGTTGTCACGCCGGCCGCTATCGCTCTGCAAGGTGCGCAAATCAATCTGTATTTTGCTGACTTTACCCGCCGGAACACCCTCGGTGGATACTACAAAGGTACCACTCACCACATTGGTGGTGCCTACCGCGCGATAGGGACGGTTTTCTTGTAAAAAAACCTCGTTAACGGCGTATTGGGCGCTACTTTGGGTGGGATCAATCACAAATTGCTTCGCCGTGACCGGCATAATGCTTGCATCGGGGGTGGCTTTGGCCTCGACTGTGGCCAACACCGTCGGTTCGACCACCGCCAACGCCGTGGGCGTGGCTGGGGCTTGGGAGGCGGGCGTGGGAGCGGCCGCTTGCCCAGCACAACCGACCAACACCAAAATCATCACACTATACAAAAACCATTTCATAACATACTACTTTCTGTTTGTATAAACACTCCCTTCTATTATAATGTACAGCCGCAGCCTGCTGCGTCTCTAGCAGCCTGCTGCGGCTCTAAAGCAGCCTGCTGCGTCTCTAGCAGTGTGCGGCAAGCCGCACACTTGACAACCCACCAATTATTTTTTATCATAGCGCCAAGCCATAATCCGTGCACACGTGTGCGCAATCAATAGCGACGAAAGGGAGGCGGCGATGCGGCGCGTATCAATCGAAGACATCGCCCGCCACGCCGAGGTATCGCATTCGACGGTATCACGGGCCTTGCGGGGCAACAAACGTATCAGCCTCACAGTACGCACGCGCATCTTGCAGATCGCCAATGAGCTCGGGTATACCCCCAACGCCATCGCCCAGAGTCTGCAACAACGCCAAACCAACACGACTGGCTTAGTCGTACCCGACATGGCCGATCCGTTTTGGGGTGAGGTGGTCAAGGGAGTCGAGGCCGTCAGTATGCACAATCAAAAAGCCTTGTTTTTGAGTGCCTCGCAATACGACCCCAGCCGGCAGCTGGCCGTCATCGAAGTCTTTCACCAACGGCGGGTCGACGGGATTATCGTGGGTGATTCGCAGTTGGGCGATGCCCAGATGAACCGATTGGCGCGCATCAAAGTCCCTACCGTGTTTCTCAATAGTCAGGTCGACCACGCCTACCCCGGCTTCCATGCCGTTGGCATCGACAATTACGCCGGCGGAGTGCTAGCCGCTCAGCATCTGTGGGCACTGGGGCATCGCCACCTCGCCTACCTCGGTTCGACCAAGCGCCCCGCCTCAAACCAGATGCGCAGTCTGGGGTTTGCTGAGACGTTGCGGGGGTATGGATTACCACTAGGTGCGCTGGCCACTCACCACAGCACGAGCCTTGCCGACGACCTGCGCATCGGCTATGAGTTGGCGAGTGCCATTGATTACACCCAGACCACGGCACTGTTTTGTTACAACGACAGTATCGCCCTCGGCGCCTTGACTTATTGCCGCTCAGTGGGGATAGATGTACCACAGCGCCTCAGTATTGTAGGCTTTGATGATGTGGCCATCGCACAGTTTAGTATGCCAGCCCTCACCACCATCGCCCAACCCAAAGTCGCCCTCGGCGAAACCGCCATGCAGCTGCTGCTGGCAGTGCTGGCTGGTCAACCCACCATCGATACCATCCTGACACCCACGTTAGTGGTGCGCCACAGTAGCGCACCTGCACCGAAAGGAACAGCGCAATGACACCGCAGTACACCGCCGCCAATTTGCTCGTCGCTCCCGGTAATTCTGCCGACCCCCAGGTCGTCGTCGAAGTCACCCCCGCCTTGGCCCAATGGGAACACATCAACTTCCAAGTGCGCCAACTGGGCACGGGCCACAGCTGGAGCTTCGACACCAGCGATCACGAATTCGCCCTCATCGTCCTCAGTGGCACCATCAACGTGACCAGCAATCGGGGCACTTGGCAGATGGGCGGACGGGCCCACGTCTTTGCCGGTGCCGCCTATGTGCTCTACTTGTCACGCCACACGACTTTGACCGTCACCGCTACCAGCGATGCCGAATTTGCCGTGACTTGGGTCAAAGCAACCAAAGATTTTGCACCAGTGTTGGTCACGCCGGCCACTGTGGCCCAAGAAATCCGCGGTGGCGACAATGCTACCCGCCAAATCAACCAACTAATGCCCCCCGGATTCCCGTGTGAGCGCTTGGTGATTGTCGAGGTCTATACGCCGTCGGGGAGCTGGTCGAGCTACCCACCCCACAAGCACGACATCCACCGCACCGCCGCCGACGGCACCATCCTCGAAGCCGACCTCGAAGAGATTTACTTTTATAAGCACGACAAACCCGACGGCTTCGCCTTTCAACACGTCTATACCGACGCCGA
>CAISXI010000320.1 GCA_903889425.1 uncultured Roseiflexaceae bacterium
GTTGTTCCCCCAGCCGCCTAATAGCCAGCCTAGTCCCATTCCACCGAGGAATGAGCCGGCATTGTTGCCCCAGCCTTGATTGTTATAGCCTTGATTGTTATAGCCTTGATTGTTATAGCCATTGTTGCCCCAATTATTGCCACCATTACGACTACGTCCGAGTAATCCCCGAATTACCGAAAACGCTGCGAACACCAGACCAGCCACACACAAACATGAAATAAGAGTGTTCATTGGGTTCCTTTATAATACAAAATTGCTTGCCCATAATACTGTGATACGCTTTTTTTTGTTGCAAAAAACCTCACGTGTACGTAATACGCATGAAAGAGTTTTTTGATTGATACATACATAGTTCTGCCCACACATGATTACACCGCAGGGGGTGGCGTATCACCGAGCACCGGTAGTGTGCGCAATCCCCGCCGCCAGTCGCCCGCCGCCATCGCTTTGCCCCCTGCTGGTTGCACCTGCTGCAATAGCAACGCACCCTGCCCACATGCGACAGTAATCCCATCTGGTCCATCAACCACACTACCGGGGGTATGTGTGCCACTGACATGGGTCAGACTGGCCTGCAAAATCCGTAGCGGTTGATCACCAACAGTGGTATGCGTGCCTGGCCATGGGTCATAGGCCCGGATCATGCGTTCGATCTGAGCGGCTGGCTGTCGCCAATCGATGCGCCCATCGTCACGACGAAGCAACCCGATATAGCTGGCCTGACTATCGTCTTGGGGCGTGGGTGTGAGTGTACCGGCTGCATAGGGCATAATGACCGCACACAACATTTGGGCACCAACGTGAAACAATTCCTCGGTCAAGGCTCCAGCCCGCGCATCGACGGGCATGGGGCGGCGGTGCTGGGCCAGGATGGGACCGGCATCCATTTTGCTACCGAGGCACATCACTGAGACGCCGACGTCGTCATCACCGGCCAGGATGGCACTGGTGACGGGGGCTGGGCCGCGGTGCAACGGCAACAACGAAGGGTGGATGTTGAGGTAGCCGAGGCGAGGAATGGTGAGGACGTTTTTGCGCAAAATCTCGCCATACGCTGCTACTACCCCCATGTCGGGTTGCAGGGCTACGATTTGGGCTACCACGGCGTCGTCTTTGAGCGTTTCGGGTTGCAAAATATGAGCAATGCCGAGGGCTTGTGCCATCACTTTGACCGGCGGCGGGGTGAGTTGGCGCCCGCGTCCGCTAGGACGATCGGGCTGTGTAATCACCGCTACAATCTCGATGCCTGGCATTTGCGCCAAAGCGGCCAGGGGGATGGTGGCAAGTTGGGGAGTGCCGAGGTAGATAATCCGCATGAGGAACCTTTTGATTGTGTGATTACTGTGATTATAACGAATAGAACATACCGCTGCGTGCGCTATGCGTGATAAAAATAATCCTACTTACGATTGACCAACACAATCCCGCCCAAAATAAAGGCGCCGCCAATCAATTGACTCGCCCCAATCGGCTCCCCCAGCAACGGTACCGCCAGCAAGGCCGCCAACACCACTTGCCCCAGCAACATCACCGAGGTAATCGGGGCTGGCAAGTGCCCGAGGGCATAGTTGATGGCGATCCAGCCGATGGTTTGCGTAAAAATCCCGAGGAACAAAATAAAGGCCCACGAGCGTAAATCAAAGCCCCACAACGGTGTACCCAGCCACAATGCGATGGGATAAATCACGATACTCGCAATCGCCAACGACCACACCATAAAGGTGATGGTATCGGTACCTCCACGGGCTTGGCGGGTACTCAAAATATACCCCGCATAACAAAAACTGGCCCCTGCTGCCAGCGACAAGCCAAACAAATCGTTGGGACTAATCTGCAAGGCGCCACTTGCCACCACCACCATGCCCACCATGGCGATGGCGAGTCCGATCCAATAGTTGCGGGTCAGTTTTTCTTTGAACAATAACATCGAGGCGAGCCCCACCCACAAGGGTGCGCTATTGGCCATCAACGAGGCACTGGCTGCCGGTGCCCGCATCAACCCCTCGTTCCACAGCACCAAGTCGATGCCAAAAAAGAGTCCGCCGGCGATGATTGCCCAGCGGGTTTTACCTGTCGGCACGCTGGTGGGTTTTCGCCAAAAAAAGATCGGTAATAGGGATAAAAATCCGATAAAAACACGATAAAAAGCTGACGACGTTCCGGGTACGCCGGCCATCTTGACCACGATCGGCGACGTACTAATAATTATTGCGCCGGCGATAAGTGCGAACCAGGCCTTGCGGGTCGTCGTCATGAAAAAACCTCTTGTATAAAATAGTAGTGGCGTCATTATATGGCGCCAATGCGTCATTATATGGCGCCAAAGGATTGCGTGATTGTCTCTGTGCCCTCTGTGCGAGCCAAAAGAGCATCTCGCATAGGTCTGCATTCATTGGTCACCACCACAAAAAATGTCCTCTGCGCCCTCTGTGTCCTCTGTGCGAGCGCTACGAAGTCGGAAGCATGAAGTCGGAAGCATAAAGTACTCCCCCTAGCGTCATTCCATGCCAGGTGCTGGCACCCGGAGCGTGGAATCTCCTAATGAAGTCAGAAGCATGAAGTTGTCTCCGTGCCCTCTGCGCCCTCTGTGCGAGATAAACAAGATACCCTGTGCGATAATGGACAATGACTATTGTATGCGTAAATCATTGTGCGTATGTGCAAATACTGCGTTGAAAGGGACTGTCCATGCATCATGTTATTGTCGCGTTGTTGCCGATTGCGGGCATGTTGATTGCCGCCAAAATCGCCGGTGTGTTGAGTATGCGCATCGGTATGCCATCCGTATTTGGTGAATTATTGATTGGCTTGATTCTGGGCCCCGCACTGCTTGGTTGGATTACCCCCAACGAAACTACTGCCGTGATGGCCGAAATCGGGGTGGTGCTACTGATGTTCATGGCCGGCATGGAAACCGACATGGTGGCGATGCGCTCTGTTGGTCGTCCTGCGTTTTTGGCCGCCTTAGGCGGGGTGTTTTTGCCACTCGTTGGTGGCACCATCGCCATGCAAGTATTTGGGTTTGACTGGCAGACCGGGGTATTGATTGGGGCCGTATTGATGGCCACAAGCGTCAGTATTTCGGCGCAAACACTGCGTGAACTCGGGCAAATGCGTACCCAAATCGGTAGTGTCATTCTCGGTGCGGCCATCATCGATGATGTCTTGGGCGTGTTGATTTTTGCCGTGGTGGTCAATCTGATTACGGGGGTGGGCGATTTGGGCATGACCCTGCTCAAAATGACGCTCTTTTTCCCCATAGCCTGGTTTGTGGGCGACCGGCTCTTACCATTGCTCGTGCGCTTAGAAAAGCGCCTACCCCAACGCGAGGCAGCCCTGACTATTTTGCTTGCGTTGGTATTGGTGTATGCCTGGGCGGCTGAGTCACTGGGAAGTGTGGCGGCAATTACTGGCGCCTATCTGTTGGGGATTTTGGCGACTCGGCACCTCGACCCCAAACACATCGCTCACGATGGCACTGCCACAGTAGGGTATGCTTTTTTTATTCCAATCTTTTTTGTCAATATTGGCTTACAAGTCTCGCCCAACGATGTCTTTTCGGCTCCGTTGTTGATTGTGGTGATTACGGTGGTGGCAATTATCACCAAGCTCATCGGTGGTGGCTTGGGGGCGCGTATCGGCGGTATGTCGTGGCGTCCGGCGCTGACGGTGGGTGCGGGGATGGTGTCACGGGGCGAAGTGGCCTTGGTGCTCGCTGGGGCAGCGTTGGCTGCGGGGGTGATTAATGGCACGATTTTTTCGGCACTCATCGTCATGACGCTGGTCACCACATTGGTGACACCACCGCTGTTGCGTTGGATGATTCCCAGCGCAGCGCCATCCACAGACGCTGTTGCGCAGGATGAAGCCTAGAGTAACGCCACAAACAAATCATTGACGTTGGTGCCCGTCGCTCCTGGTTTGAGCAAATCAGCAATGGCATCAAAAAAATAATAACTGTCGTTGCGCGCTAAGGCATCATGGGCATCCTGCCCTGTAGCCTTGGCGCGTGCGATTGTGTTGCCATCAACCACCGCTCCGGCAGCATCGCTAGGACCGTCGCCGCCGTCGCTGGCATAGGCGGCACAGAGGAGATTGGGGATGCCTTGGATGCTGAGGGCTGCCCCCAGTGCTAGCTCTTGGTTGCGACCTCCCAGCCCGTTGCCCCGCAACGTGACCGTGGTTTCGCCCCCAGCGAGCAGACAGATGCGCTGCCCGTGGCGGGCATGGTAGGCGGCGATATGCCCGAGGGTGCGCCCGACCTCGCGGGCTTCACCGTTGAGGGTATCACTCAAAATAATTGGCGTGTACCCGGCCTGTTGGGCTACTTGCGCCGCTGCCGCGATGGCTTGCTGGATGTCGCCAATGATGAGTGGCGTGGCGTAGTGGGTGTGGTCGGGTGGTAACGGGGCCGTCAAGGCTGTCGTGATGGCCGGCGAAACAGTTTTCAGTCCGGCGTGTTGCACTACATCCCAGGCGGCCTGGGCACTATCGGGGTTGGCGACGGTGGGTCCCGAGGCGATGGCCGCCAGCGGATTGCCAATCACATCCGACAAAATCAACGTCACCATGGGTGTAGCACCGGCGGCGCGGGCTAAGCCGCCCCCTTTGACACCATCGATGCGCCGGCGGATGGTATTGATGGCATTGATATCGGCGCCACTGGCCAACAAATCGCGGGTCAACTGTTGCATCTGCGCCAAATCAATCCCCGGTAAAGGATCAACCATCAGTGCCGAGCCGCCCCCTGACACCAACACCACGATTAATTGCGTCGGATCAGCCTGTTGTACCAATTGGCGGGCCAGTTGTCCCGCCATGAGGCTCCGTGCATCGGGCACCGGGTGCCCGGCGGCGTGATAGACCAATTGGGGGTGGCGGGGTGTGCCATCGTCGTCTTTGTAGATGACGAGTCCATGTGACACCAATCCGCTGAGGCGTTGCATAGCGGCGTCGGCCATGGTCAGGGCCGCTTTGCCCACCGCCAACAGCACCACACTGCTGGGAGTGTAGTTGCTACCCCCAATTGTGACACCCGTTGTAGCGACGCTGATGGTACGTGCGATTTGTTGTTGGGGGTCGGCAGCTTGCGTGGCAGCCGCCAGCAGGGCTTCGAGGGTGGCGCCGTGGGGATTGGTTTGGCTGGTGGCTGTGGCAAAACGCCGTGCTACGGTCATGATTCGCTCCTTGGCGGCGTTTTTATTGACAAAACTCGGTTAATACGCTGGTCAAAATCGTGGCGCATTGGATGGTTTGATCGATGTCTGCCCATTCTTCGACGGCATGCGCGCCGGCTCCACCCGGCCCAAACGACAGGGTGGGGATGCCGGCAGTGTCAAACAACGACGTTTCCATCCAACCAAACGAGCCAATCGTGGCAGGGGTACGCTGGGTGTGCTGACTGGTCCAGTGGCGCACCAATTGCACGATGGGGGCAGCGGCACTGATTTCGAACCAAGGGCGGCTCAAATCGACGTGCAATGTGGCGGCAAAGGTGGGGTCGGCGGCATGGAGTTCGGCCAAAATAGTGGTGAGTTGGGCAGTCGCCTCGCTGATGGTTTCGGGGGGAGCTGTGCGGCGCTCCAGCCAGATCCGGCAGTGCTCGGGGTAGCTCGATAATTCTTGGCCACCACTAATCAGCGACGCATGGATCGAGCCCCCGCCCAGCAAGGGATGCTTGCCGGTGCGTAATTGTAAGTCGAGTGCTTCGATGTGGGTCAGCACCCGCCCGGCCCGCACGATGGCGTCGATGCCGAGGGTGGGTTGTGAGCCGTGCGCCGCTTTGCCTTGGACGTCGATGGCGTACCACACAAAGCCTTTGTGGGCGATGCCCATATCGAGCCCGGTGGGCTCAGTCACAATCGCGGCGTCGGCGTGGTGGGTGCGTAGGAGTGCCTCGGTGCCGATGCTGGCGTATTCTTCGTCGACGACGGCGGTAAAAATCACATCGCCGCGGCGGGAAATCTGCATGGCATTGATGGCCGCACTCATACAGGCAGCCACGCCGGCCTTCATGTCATATGCACCGCGGCCATACAAGCGATTGCCTTCGATGCGGGGGGTGTGGGGATTGGTCATACCCGCTACGCCGACGGTATCGGTGTGGCCATTAAGGATCAGCGCTTTGCCGCCGCCATTCCCCTTGGCGGTAGCGATGACATTGGGGCGCCCCGGCACGACTTCTTGGAGTTGGACGCTCAAGCCGGCCCGGCTGAGGGTTTCGGCAATATAAGTGGCTACCGCCTGCTCGCCGGCGCCGCCAGGGACGAGATCAGGGTTGACTGAGTCGATGGCGGTCATATCATACAAAAACTGAATGGTGCGATCCATGAAATCCTCCGTTAGTATCCCGCAACCAATGACGTGTGTGTCAGCGGTGCGCGGAATTATGTGGGCGTTGCATGCGAAAAACCGGTATATTGGATTGTAACAAATCCACCACATATTGCGTAAGGGGCACCATGTCAAAAAGTATTGCAGGGATGGGATTGGTGGCAATTGCAGCCATCTCGTGGGGCAGTATTGGCGTGGTGGTATCGTTGCTGTTTGGCAGCTTGACCATTGCCCCATTGCTGGTCGGTGCGATGCGCTTGGTACTGGCCGCTCCCTTGTTGCTGGTATGGCATCGTTTGGTGAGTGGGCGCTGGGGCTTTGCCATGCCGGCCCGACATCACCTGTTGTTGGTGGTGGGTGGTTTGGCGTTTGCCGGCTATCAAGTAGCCTATTTCGCGGCGATTCCGCAAATCGGGGTAGCCTTAGCCGTCATGTTTAATATTTGTAGCGCACCGATTGTCACCGCCGTGATTACCGGTATCGTGTTGCGTGAACGGCTCAGCGTCGTGCAGTGGTTGGCATTACTCGGTGCAGTGGGTGGGGCCGCGTTGTTGGTATATGGCGGTCAAGCGAGTGTGGGTGGCTCGCTGTGGTGGGGCATCGGCTGTGCCGTCACCGCCGGGGTCTGCTATAGCCTGATGGCGATTGTGTCGCGCCAAGTAGCGCCCCATCACGCCCCTGCCACGCCGTTGGCGTACATGTTTAGCGTGGCAGCAGTGGTATTGACGGGAGTGCTGTTCTTGACCCAACCCGTCGACCTCGCATTGTCACCACTCGCATGGCTGGGATTGGGGTATTTGGCCCTCATCCCCACTGTTATTAGCTATGTGCTGTATGTACGTGGCTTGCAACAGGTGACGGCCACCACTGCGACGACCCTCACCTTGTTTGAGCCACTCACGTCGACGATTTTGGCGGTGCTCATCCTCGGCGAGCATTTGTCGCCATCAGCGTGGATCGGCGCCGGGGTGTTGCTCTGCTGTTTGGTGGTGTTTGCCTGGGCGCAGGTGGGGGATGCCCGCCAGCAGGCCTAGCCCCATAATCACCGCAAGGATAGCCAATACTGCCGGCCACGCCGAACGACTACTGGGGGGTGAGAGCAAATAAAACCACCAGAGGTCATAAAATTCGGTACGAATGTCACTGGCCCAAATCCGCATCGCATTGGGGAGCGTCGGCATCCGTGATGGCGGGGTCATATTTGCCCAAAACGGATAATCACCGTAGTTGTCATATACCCGCAAATGACGCATTGCCACGCCGAGTTTTTCGTACCATTCATGCTGGGGCAGCCCTGCGATGTTGACGCCGCTACTGCCAAATTCAATGGTCGTAATCCGTTGTGGGATGAGCAGGTGGATCAATCGCGGTGGACAGGCGGGGGCGTCAATCAATAGATTGTTATTCATGCTGATGGCGAGGTGCATTTGGCCACTGGTGTCGAGACAGCTATGGTAATCACCCACCAAAAACGCAAATTCATTATTGCGTGGCGTAATCGTGAGGGTGGCATGTGGGCCGCCAAAGCGCGGGAATTGGGCGTTTTGGTCGCGGTCGCCTTCGCTATAACTCCAGCCCAGCAAGGTCACCCCAGGTTGCGTGCGGGTATTCCAATCGCGGCTGATCTGCAGGCTGAGTTGGCGCCAATGGCCGATAATCGGTGATTCTGATGGTTCATAATAGCGACTTTGTTCGTTGCGGCTATTGATGATATAGGCGTTCAAATTGACCCCAATGGCGGCGATTTGGACCGCACCGGTGAGTGTGAGCAGCACGCCTAGCACGCCCCAACGCCAGCCTCGGGTCTGTTGTCCGAGCCAGGTGTAGACCTCACCGAGCGGTAGTACCATCATGGGCAGACAAAGCACGAGGTAGCGTGGCCCCCATGCTCCATCACCATGCCAAAAAATAACATTGGTGTGCACAAACACGATGGCCGCAATTACGGCGAGTGGTGCTAGCAACCAGCGCCATTGCCGGCGTTGTAACCATAGTCCGATGGGCCATAACAGGAGCAACGGGGCATACAAAAAAATACTTTTGCCACTACTCAAAAACTGCCCGTAAATGCCTGTTGTAATCATGCCCCAATCAATCGCATAATCACTTTGGCGACTGCTATAGCCCGAACTCAACAAATCGCCCCGAGCCACCAGATTGTAGATGAGGAACACGATTGCTCCCACGACGGCTCCACTACCCCAGGTGATGAGTTTGCGCCAATCGCGGTCATAGAGTGCTACCAGCCCTACCGCCATCCCAATCAGCAAAACTGCCGGCGCAACGGCGATTTTGCTCAGCAACGCTCCTACACAGGCAAATCCACACAGGATATACCAGCGCTGGCGTGCCATGGTTTGGGTGCTGGGCAAAAGTGCCGGTAACAAGGCCACCAACAAAAAAAACGACGCCGTTGGCTCCGAAAAAAAACTTCCTGCATATTTCAATGCCGGCGTCGCCACCGCATAGGTCAGCGCCACGGCGATTGCCACTGCCACCGATTGGCGCCGTTGCAGGCTCAGCCAGCCGAGGATGACGGCGATACTGGCCACCATCACGGCATTGATCCAGGTGCTAGGGAGTCGGAGTAGCCAGGCCTGCATTTCGACTGGTCCCAGCCATGCCAAAAACGTCCCGAACGGCATCGTGAATAGGGCAAGCATGGATTGCATCGGGCCGTAGGGGGTCAAAATCGGTGTGTCAACGGTCACTGCCGGGTTAAACAGATGTTGAATGGCTTGCCACATGCGTAAAGTGGTGCCGTACATTTTTTCTTCGTCGCTGGCATAAAAATGCCCGCTGCCTACCGCAATCAAAAAAGCCACCAGCCCAGCCCACAAGCGCCGCGCGGGGTAGGTTGTCGTTGCAAAAAACGCCTTCACGCCGATTCCTTACACTGTTATATGCTGTTGATTATAAAGCGTTTTGGGGATAATCAAAACGTGTGGGTGAAACGTATGTGACGTGAACTGCAACCCCTTTTTGGCGTGCATCATCCTCACCGCATGCCTCATACCTTGGCATATAATAGCCACAGTCATGTTTTTTAGTGAAAAGAGCCGTTATGACGACGTTACGTGAGCGCTTCTTGCGCTATGTCAAAATCTACACCACCAGTGATCCCCATTCCAAAAGCTACCCCAGTACTGAACGCCAATGGGATTTGCTCAAATTGCTCCAGAGCGAATTAACCAGTATCGGCGCCAGTGATGTCGAAATAACCGCTCACGGCTATGTGCTTGCCACCATCCCTGCCACCCCCGGCTATGAGCATGTCCCTGTGGTGGCTTTTTTGGCGCACGTCGATACTGCCCCTGACTTTAATGGTGACGGCGTCAAGCCCATCATCCACGCCAACTACGATGGTCGCGTGATTGTGTTGCCCGACGACCCCCGCCAAGTCATCGACCCCCACAACCCCATGTACGCCAATATTTTGACGGCCTTGGGCAAAGATGTCATCACTGCCTCTGGTACCACCCTGCTTGGTGCCGACGACAAAGCAGGCATCGCCATCATCATGACTGCCGCCCAACAATTGTTGAGTGATACCAGCATCCCCCACGGCAAAATCCGGATTTGTTTTAACCCAGACGAAGAAGTCGGTCATGGTGTCGATCATCTCGACATCGCCTACCTCGGCGCGTCGGCTGCCTATACGTTTGATGGTGGTGCGGTCGGTGAAGTAAGCTGGGAGACGTTTTCGGCGGATGGTGCCGTCGTCGAAATCACCGGCGTCTCGACCCACCCCGGTACGGCCCACGATTATGGCATGGTCAACGCTGTACACCTCGCCGGCAAATTGTTGGGCATGTTGCCCCGTGAATTTGCCGCCCCCGAAAGCACCACCGGCCGGGTTGGATTTATTCACCCTACCAACATCGAAGGCAACACTGCCGCAGCTACGGTACGTTTTATCCTTCGTGATCACGATAACGAAAAGCTGGCCGCCAAAGGGCGGGCTTTGCAACTCATCTGTGAAGCGTTGCAGGCCAGCTATCCCACCAGCAGTGTGCGCTGCACGATTAGTTCTTCGTATCGCAACATGGGCTATTGGCTTCGTGACCGCCCCGAAATCATGGACAAATTGCGGGCGGCCTGTGCCGATGCCGGCGTGGTGTCGTATGACGAGCCGGTGCGTGGTGGCACCGATGGTTCGCGCTTGACCGAGCGTGGCCTGCCCACCCCCAATGTCTTTACCGGTGGCCACAATGCCCATGGCCCGCTGGAATGGGTGGCCGTCCAAGACATGCAACGAGGCGTCGATGTGATGATTGCCCTCGCCAAACGCTGGGCCATGTAACGCAAGCGTTGGCCTACTCCCCCC
Source organism: uncultured Roseiflexaceae bacterium (assembly GCA_903889425.1). Classification (GTDB taxonomy): domain Bacteria; phylum Chloroflexota; class Chloroflexia; order Chloroflexales; family Roseiflexaceae; genus UBA965. The sequence continues at coordinate 10,664 of CAISXI010000320.1, forward strand.
CCCACAGGATAGTTCCTGTGGGGGGGGGGTTATTGATACGATTAGTCATGCGTCTTTTTTTGTCTATAGATAAAGATAATCAATATCATACAAATAATCAGAAACACCATCATGGTGCGGTCGATCCAAAGCCGCATTTCTCCACCACCAGCTACAGTTGGAATCGCTCCCTGCTGTTGCAAATCGGGTGCAATGACTGGCAATACATCATTTGAAATTCCTGCGAGGGCTATGGTAGTTGCCCCAAACGCTGTTTGTGTAGATATCAGCGCACCAAGTGTTTGAATTAACGTGTCCCCTTTCACCTGAATAATTGCTTTAGAAGTGACAATAATCACTGGTATGTTGATTGTTCCGGGGATTGTTCCGGGTGTATTAATTGTTCCGGGGATTGTTCCGGGTGTATTAATTGTTCCGGGGATTGTTCCAGGTGTATTCGTAAATAATAAAGGAGCAGTTGGATTTGCCGTTTGTACGGTTCCTGCGGTGGTTGTTGTGGCGGTGGCTAGTGCCCTGGCTGTTTCGTCTAACCATGGTGTGAATGTCGCAGTCGGTTGCGTTGTTGCAATAATCAGCGAGGTCGCAGTCGCTATAAGGGTGGCTATTGCAGTGGCAGTCGGTTGTGTTGTCGCAATAATCAGCGAGGTTGCAGTCGCTCCAGGGGTGGCGAGCGTAAACGATAGCAGACAACTTGCACCGTGGTTATCGCTGTTACTACCATCTGGACAGATAGTATTGCCCCAGATAGTGGTGGTCGGTATCGCCCCCGAAAAATCTGCCCCGGTCAGATTGGTATTGATGAAATTTGTCGCCGTCAATGTGGCCCCACTCAAATTTACTGCAGTCAGGTTTGATCCCGAGAAATTACTTGTGGTGAGGGTGGCACTTGCAAAGTTTGTATTCATCAATAATGCGTTTGTGGCGTTGACACTAGTGAGTGTCGCTCCACTAAATAGCGTGTTGACGAGGTTTGCATTGGTGAGTGTAATACTCGTGAGGGTCGCTCCAGCAAAATTAGCTCCGGTCAGGACGGCATTGGTCATTATCACCCCGGTCATCGTGCTCCCCGTAAGGATTGCACCGGTCAAAACGATTCCGGTGAGTGTTGCGCCGGTGAGGGTGATGTTACTCAGATTGGCATTGGTCAAATTCGCATAGGGACCAATTAAATAACCATTCAGTACGAGCCAATTTGTAGGTAGTCCACTGGGCATCCCCGTAATAGTGCCTGATTGTATTCCATTGAGCGTCGCCCCAGTCAAATTCGTCCCTGCCAGATTGGTGCCGCTGAGATTGGCGCCAGTGAGATTGGCACCAGTGAGATTGGCGCCAGCGAGATTGGCGCCAGCGAGATTGCACCCCGACAAATCTACGCCAGGATTACGCTGACTACAATCACTACTCGATGCAACAGCAGCAGTGAATTGTACAGTGGTTGTTTCGGTTGAACTTGGTATAAATGTGGCGGTCGATAGTACTGATTGCATAATGAGCGAGGTCGCAGTTGCTCCAGGGGTGGCGAGCGTAAACGATAGTAGGCAACTCGCACCGTGATTATCGCTGTTACTGCCATCCGGACAGCTAGTATTGTTCCAGATGGAGGTCGTGAGTGTGCTCCCCAAAAAATCCGCTCCGGTCAGATTGGTATTGGTGAAGTTCGTCGCCGTCAATGTGGCCCCTGTCAAATTGACAGATGTGAGTGCTGATCCTGTGAAATCACTTGTGGTAAGGGTGGTATTTGCAAAGGTTGTATTCATCAATAATGCGTTTGTGGCGTTAACGCTCGTGAACGTCGCTCCGCTAAAATTTGCCCCGGTCATGATGGCATTGGTCATTATCACCCCGGTCATGGTAACGCCAGTGAGATTTGCTCCGGTCAGAATGATTCCGGTGAGGGTTGCGCCGGTGAGGGTGATGTTGCTCAAATTGGCATTGGTCAAATTCGCATACGGACCTATCAAATAACCATTCAGCATGAGCCAGTTTGTGGGTAATCCACTCGGCGCCCCTGTAATAGTGCCTGATTGTACTCCGTTGAGTATCGCCCCAGTCAAATTCGTCCCTGCTAGGTTGGCGCCGCTGAAATTAGCGCCGGTAAGATTAGCGCCGGTGAGGTCAATTCCAGCGAGATCGACTCCGGTAAGATTACACCCCGACAAATCTACACCTGCACTGCGCTGGCTACAATCACTACTTGATGCGTATATGATTGATGATAACAAACGAATCGAAAGACCTATGACGAACAACAAACAGATACAAAGCGTAATCCGTCGCATGAGGAAGTGGCTTTCTCAAATAAAAAACTATTGCACATATAGATAGCATAGTATGTGAATAAAAAAATACATACATATTGAGTATACACTACATTGAATTAATCAACAATAATTATATTAATGTGTAATGTAAATGTGCGTACAAAATTGTTTATTTGTAGTCAAATTCCGACGTCGTGGGGAGTCATTGCATGGTGCCAAAACGAGATACATTTTATTTAACGCAACAAAAACCGTTTTTAATACGTATCATTATTCATGCATCATTATCATGGTGTGACAACGAAGTAGCACTATACAAAAAGTAGAGGAGTTATGGATACGACGTGGGTATGGATTGCGTTTAATTTATTTGTGCTCGGCATGTTGGCAATTGATCTCGGGATATTTCATCGTACTGCGCATGCGGTATCGATGCGTGAAGCGGTGACCTGGAGCGTGGTGTGGATCGGGTTGGCGCTGGTATTTAATGCCGGGTTGTATTTTTATTGGGACACCATCATGCCGGCGAGTAGCTACACCAATAGCGAAGCGGCAATAGCGTTTTTGACCGGGTATTTAATCGAAAAATCACTCAGCGTCGATAATGTGTTTATTTTTGTATTGTTATTTGGGAGCTTTGCCGTTCCGGCGGCCTATCAACACCGCGTCTTGTTTTGGGGTGTTTTGGGTGCGTTGGTGATGCGTGGGTTGATGATTTTTGCGGGAGCAGCGCTGATTGCTCAATTCCACTGGGTGATTTGGATTTTCGGAGGCTTTTTGATTATCACCGGCTTGCGCATGCTCAAGAGTGATGATCACGCCGTTGATCCTGCCAATCACGTGGTGGTGCAGTGGTTGCGCCGTATCATGCCGATGACCGATGATTATGTCGGACAGCGGTTTATGGTTGTCCAAAACGGCATCCGCAAAGCGACGCCATTGTTTGCGGTGTTGTTGGTGGTCGAGTTTACTGACCTAATTTTTGCGGTAGATTCGATTCCGGCGATTTTTGCGGTCACCCTCGATCCGTTTATTGTCTATACGTCCAATGTGTTTGCGATTTTGGGGTTGCGGTCCTTGTACTTTGTGTTGGCTGGTGCAATGGGCAAATTTATCTACCTCAAGCCGGCTTTGGCGTTTATTTTGGCTTTTGTCGGTGTCAAAATGATTTTGCCCGATGCGTCATTGGCGCTATTAGGCGAAAAAATCAAGTTGCCGGTGGAGATTTCGTTGGGAGTCGTGTTGGCAACGTTAGTAATTGCTATCATTGCATCGTGGTGGCGTGGACGGCAACAGGAAACGAGTACCACAACCCACTAGCAACAAATAATAGTAATGAAAAGCGACAATCA
>CAISXI010000321.1 GCA_903889425.1 uncultured Roseiflexaceae bacterium
GCCACATGGCCGTGGGCAATGCCGTGATAGAGGCTGGCCACCCCGATGGCGCCAACCATGCCGGCGGCGACGGCGATACCAATCAGGTCTGTAGCGAGCCACGATTCGTGGTACCACCAAGCTAGTGCCCACAAGGCGGCCGCCCCGACGATTTCGCCGATGACCAGCACCTGCACAATCGCAATCCGGGCACTGGCTCGTCCACCCACATAATCACTGATACCGTAACAGAGGGCCGAACTGAGGCCGGCGATAATCAATAGGGAATTCATGCTACTCCTTGGGTGGGTGCGGTGTGTAGATAGCCTATCACATCAAGGGCGAATAGTGGCTCATCCTCAGGGCGAATAGTGGCTCATCCTCAGGGCGAATAGTGGCGAATGAATTCGCCACTATTCGCCCTTACGACCAGCATGATTCGCCCTTACGTCCAGCTTGGTATAGTGCCATGCAGAGAGATTCCACGCTAACGGGTGCCAGCACCCGGCATGGAATGACGCTGGGGTGGGAACACTTCCTCCTTCCAGCTTCATACTTCATACTTCGTATGGCATAATACGACGGTGTTGTTGTTACCAAGGAAATGCCGCGATGTCGCAAAAAATCGCTTGGGGTCAATTCATCGTTGCGGTGCTCATATTGCCGGCCACGGTAGTGGTGACGACTTTGGTATTGACCCAAAGCCGGCTGCTCCGACTATTCCCCGCAGACTGGCCATGGACCACTGCCACTACCACCGCCCTCGAATTAAGTATGGCGGCGCTGATGGTGTGGGCTATCTACCGCCGTGAATGGCCTACGTGGCACTGGCGCGATGTCGTGCGGGTCTTTTTTGAAGCCCTCGCCATGATCGGCATAGCGCTGGTACCACCCTATTGGTTTGGCCAATTCACCATCGCCCAGCAGTTTGATTTCAATGGTGCCAGCAATGCACTGATATTTTTGGTGCCATTGGCGGCGTGGTGTATGGCCGAAGAAGTGGTACTACGGGTGGTGTTGTTGCGTATCCTCGCGCCACTGCCGCCATGGGTGCGCTATAGTAGCCTGCTGGTGCTGGCTTGCCTCGGGCAGTGGATTATCATCACTCCCCAATCCTATTATGTGATTGCCGTGATTGTGGCGGGTGAATGTGTCAGCCTGCTGAGCATGGCGCTCCAACCCCACTTTGGGGTGGTGTGGGGACGACGCTGGGCCTGGCGCTGGCTGTTGATTGGGCTACTCGGTGCCCAAAACGTTGGCCTCGCGACTGCACTCACCAGCCCACTTACCCCCATCGTCACCGAAGCTGCGACCATGACGATTGTGGCGGCGAGCGCCCTCGCCAGCTGGTGTGTGCTCATCGGCTATCTGTTTTTAGCCAACCGCAATCACCACCACAATCACCACGATTCCGAAAAATAGCCCGATTATACTCGATAAAAACCAATCACTGTGGGTCTTGTGCATAACGTGACCTATTAATACTATAATTTGTAGTAATTAAAATATAGCACAAAAAACAGATTATTGAAACCTGTGCAACTATACGCCAGCAAGGGGCGTCTAGGCAGGGAGAGAAAAAGTTATTGGGAGGGAATCTATCATGCGAACATTTTTTAAGGTCAGTTCAATCGTCAGTGCCGTCGCCTTGTTGCTCGCCTCGATCGGCTATGTCACTTATCGCTGGGCCAGCAATCAGATGACGCTCTCCAACGTCTATGAATTTGGCGCCGTCGAGGATTAACTTCCACACAAAACCGCGTTCCGCTCCATCACAGAGCGGAACGCGGTTTTTTGGTGTGATTATTCGATGCCTACGCTCCAAGCGGCTTCGAGATCGTTGGGTGAGAAGCGCCGGAACGCCAGGATGGTACTGGTCTTGGTGATGCCATCGATTTGCGAAATCTCGTCGGGGATGACCTCGGCGAGTTGTTCGTAGTCTTGCAAGCGCACAATCGCGATGATGTCCCATTCACCGGTGACGCTATAGACTTCGCTGACGTGGGGCAGGCTCGCGATGGCTTGGGCCACGCGTTTGATGGCGTCGGGGCGGGCCTGGATCATGGTAAATGCAGTCAACATGGGCGTTGCCTTTAGTTATGCGCGAGATTGGGCAAATCTGGCACAAATTCATAGGTGGGCTCGACTTTTTGGCGGCGCATGATGCCGATGATGATGCGCCACGTTTCGTACAAGCCATTGGGGGTATAGGGCAATTCGTGTTTGATGGCCTTGTGCATGCGTTGTAGTTTGTAGCACGGCACGCCGGCATACATGTGATGCTCGATGTGGTAATTCATGTGCCAGTACAAAAACTGCACGATGGGATTGAGATAAATGGTGCGGGTGCACAAGCGATAGTCTTCGACTTCGTCTTGGAGCCCGACATGTTGGGTGTTGTTGCACAAAAAGAGCAACACGCCACCATAAAACGGCGCAAAGGTAATCAGCACCGGCAACATCCACCAGCCCGTCACAAAGGCTTGGGCGATAATCAACGTATGCC
>CAISXI010000322.1 GCA_903889425.1 uncultured Roseiflexaceae bacterium
AGCCCATTCCAGTCCGAGAACTCCCAGATACCGTAGACGTTGATACCTTCCATTTCGAGCATGTAGCGCTTGTCGCGGTCATACAAGCTGGCCGCAATGTCACGACCGTTGCTTTTGCCACCGACAAACGCCAAGCAATCGACATCAGCGTTGCGTACCAAGGCCTCACTCAATTGACCGCCTGATCCACTCACCAGCGATACGGGTAAGCCACAGCGTCGAGCGAGCGCCAACGATACCGTCAAGGCGTACAAGCCGCCGTCAGTGGGGGTTTTGGCGATAACCGAGTTACCGGCGAGGACTTGCACCAACATTGCATGCACGAGCACCGACAATGGATAGTTCCACGAAGCAATGTTCGAAATCACGCCGAGGGGTGTGCGTCCGGCCATTTGGGTGTCGATTTGATCGACATACCACTCCACACCGCTGATACAGCGATCGACGTCGGTCATGGCGGTGATATAGGGCTTGCCGATTTCCCAAATCAACAACCGTCCAATCAGTTCGCGGTGTTGTTTGAGCAACGCCAAGGTATCGACAACCCGTTGTTTGCGTTGATCGAGCGATACTTTTGACCAGGTTTTGAATTCTTGGGCACAATAACGTACCGCTCGCTTGGCCTCGTCGAGGTTGAGCATGGGCAAACTGCCCATCAAGGTACCGTCTACTGGCGACATATAGGTTTTGCCGTGACCAGGGTGACCCCATTCACCTTCCATCAAATTGAGGACGCGCCCATCACTGCTAAACGCTTCAGGCACCAGCGCTTTGGCTTGTGCGAGTAATCCGTGCCATTCCACACTGGGTGAAATCATTTTTGCCATCGAAATATATCCCTTTCCGCATTACGGTTTGCAGAATATACGCAAAAAAGGGGGGCGTTGGATGTACCAACATCAAAAAAGACAAGCAGCATGTATATCTGCCACTTGTCTTTTGATTGATTTTTATTGATGTTACTTGAGCAACGACGCCATTTGTTGTTGAATCGTAAGCGCAGCTCGTTCGGGCATGATCCGAGACAAAATATCCATCATTTTGGCGTCTGATCCCACAAAACTATGGAAGCTATTCGACTCAAAGGCTTCGACAATCATCGTCCCTGCCAACGGGGCCGGCGTGGTTTTGAATTTGGCTGCCCCTTGTTTGGCCATTGCTTCGGCTTCTTGGCTGGTCATAATCCCCGAATTCACCGGCATGTTGGTGGCAATCGCACCGGGGAAGAGCACACAGACCCCCACATGTGTCCCCAACAGCTCTGAACGCAACCCTTCGCTAAACAACTTAATCGCAGCCTTCGAAGCGCCATACATGGTCTGCCCGGGCACTGGCACGTAGCCACCCATGCTCGACACATTCAGGATTTGGGCTTCGGGGCGGGCGATGAGATGCGGCAAAAACTCTTTGACCATGTGTACCGTACCAAAAAAATTAATGTTGAATATGCGGTGAATGTCGTCGTATGACAAATCTTGCACTTTGCGGAATTTATGGATAATCCCGGCGATATTCATCACGCCATCGACTTGGCCATGTGCCGCAATCACGGTAGCAGGCAAGGCTGCCACTTGGGCCAGGTCGGACACATCGACGATGTGGGTGCTGACGCGGGCACTGGCGGCACCGGCCAGCTTCATCGTTTCGTCGAGGGCCGCTTGATTGATGTCGACCGCTGCTACCCGGGCGCCACGGCGCAACAATTCGAGGGTGACTTCGCGGGCCATGCCATTGCCGGCACCCGTGACGACGATGACTTTTCCGTTGGTTTTCATGGATTTTTCTTTCTTTTACAGCGCCGCTACGATATGCGCAGTTCCTACTTCGATTATACGCCCGAATCACGCCAATAGTTGTTGGTGATGCCTGTGCAGATTGTCAGATAGTTTTGATCAAAAGAATTTGGGGGGAGAATAGAAAATTTCATTGA
>CAISXI010000323.1 GCA_903889425.1 uncultured Roseiflexaceae bacterium
CCCGAAGCCATCCTTGTGGCAGTGGGCTCACGCAGTGCCGAATCAGCCCAACGCTTTGCGAGTAAGTACAATGTAGCCCGCGCCCATGCCACCTATGCCGATTTGGCCAATGATGCTGAAGTCGATGCGATCTATGTGGCCACCCCACATCCTAGTCACATGGAAGACACATTGCGCTGTATTGCTGCTGGTAAAGCGGTGTTGTGTGAAAAACCATTCGCGGTGAATGCCGCCCAAGCCCGCACCATGATTGAGGCCGCCAAGGCTGCCAATGTGCCCTTGATGGAAGCAATGTGGACGCGCTTTTTGCCGATCGTGCGCAAAGCCGTGGCCCTCATCAACGAAGGTGCGATTGGCGAAGTACGGATGATCCAGTCCGATTTTGGCTTCCGTACCGACGTCAACCCCAGCGGGCGCTTGTTTGACCGCAATCTGGCGGGTGGCGGTCTGCTCGACGTCGGCGTCTATTGTGTGTCGTTGTCGGTGATGCTCCTCGGTGAGACCATCGCTGCTACGGGTATGGCCGAAATCGGCTCGACCGGTGTCGACGAACAAGGCGCCGCCGTGATGAGCTTTGCCGATGGTCGCTTGGCGTACTTCTCAACTGGCGTACGCACTTCTACCCCCATGGAAACAACGATTATGGGCACCGAAGGCCAGATTCGCCTCGAATCACCGTGGTTTGCCTGCAAACGCTTGACCCTTACCAAGGGTGGTAAAAGCGAAGTCATCGAGCTGCCCTTTGACGGCAACGGCTACCACTACGAAGCCGCTGAAGTGGGTCGTTTGCTCCGTGAAAAACGTGTCGAGAGCGACATCATGTCGTGGAGCGATACCATGTACACCATGGAAGCCATGGACCGTATTCGGGCCGTCTGGGGTTTGCGCTATCCAATGGAGTAGGTCGTACTTTTTTATACAGAAAAGGAATAAACAATGCAGTATGGTAAAATTCCTGGCGTCGAAAAGCCAGTGTCGCGTTTGGTCCAAGGCAGCGTGATGATTTCGTCAGAAAATGTGCCGGCGTGTTTCACATTGCTCGACGAAATCCTCGATGCCGGTTGTAACACCTTCGACACCGCCCATGTTTATGGTGGTGGCGACAACGAGCGCACCTTTGGGCGCTGGTTGCGCGAACGGGGCAATCGCAACAAAGTCAACATCATCGGCAAAGGTGCTCACCTCAGCCAAGACCGCAAGCGCGTCACCCCCTGGGACATCAGCAGTGACATCTATGATTCACTTGCTCGCTTCAAAATCGACCACATCGACATTTATTTGCTCCACCGCGATGATCCGTCGGTGCCGGTTGGTCCAATTGTCGAAGCCCTCAACGACCACCTCAAGGCTGGTCGTATCCTCGCCTACGGTGGCTCAAACTGGAGCCACACCCGTGTCGCCGAGGCCAATGAATACGCCGCCAAACATGGCTTGGCGCCCTTCATTGCCAGTAGCCCTAACTTCACCTTGGCCGTCCAAAACTGCCCACCCTGGGACGGTTGTGTGAGCATTAGCGCTGCAGATCAAGCCCCCGCCCGTGAATACTACGGTAAATTGCAGATGCCGTTGTTTACCTGGTCGAGCTTGGCCGGGGGCTTCTTTTCGGGGCGCTTGCGCCGTGACAACATCAGCACCTTCGAGACCTATCTCGACAAGCTGGCAGTGACGGTGTATGCCAACGACGACAACTTCAAGCGCCTCGATCGCGTGCAACAATTGGCCGACGAAAAAAGCTTGAGCATCCCCCAAATCGCCACCGCTTATGTGATGAGCTACCCGCTCAACATCTTTGCGTTGGTGGGTTGTCAGACCTCAGCCGAGTACAAAGCCAATGTGGCTGCCAGTGAAGTA
>CAISXI010000324.1 GCA_903889425.1 uncultured Roseiflexaceae bacterium
GTAGTCACCCGTTGTGCCCCTGGTTGCACAAAATGGCTGACATGCTTGATTAGATAATATTCGTGATTGTAGGTAAAGGTGCGGGTGGCCTGATCTACCGTCACCAACGAGTTTTGCGCCCAGCCCCAGCGACTGATGCCACCGTGGCGCAAGGCGATGTTCCAGTATTGATAGGCGTGAGTGCCATGACTCAAAAAGTGTTTCAACAGCGACCACGCATAGCGACAATAGCGCCAATCGTTGCGGCCATCACCACATTCTTGCTCGGTCTGATAAAGCACCAATTCAGGGTGGCTCCGCTGAATCGCCGCAATGGCCCCTTTGCCCGCCCACTGGAATCCTGCACCTTTGATGTAGCGCCGCACACTAGGGTCACGCAAACTGACATCAATCAAGGCGTCGTTGCCACGCTCGAGCGTGCCAATAAACACATCCACTGCTCGGGCGGCCATTTCAGGGCCGAGATACGCCAAAAACCGCGCGAGGCCGGTAGGAGTCCAGGTACAACTGGGGAATACTTGGGGCGAGTTGAATTCGTTTTGGGGCATCACCATGCCGATATCGATACCCTGTTCACGGTAGGCATCGATAAAGCGACCGAAATAGCGGGCGTAGGCAGCGTAGTAGCGCGCGTCTTGGATAAACATGTCGCTGCCTTCGGCACCCACCTGATCGGCCCGCAAGCCATTGTCGATACCTACTTGCAGGGGCGACGGCAAGGCCGCCGCATAGTGCTGATTGTGCTTCATCCAGGTCGGCGGGCTCCACGGCGAGGCCCACAATTGCAAGCCGGGCTGGTATTGGAGCGCCGTTTTGATGAATGGAATCAGCGTGTCGTGGTCGTGGGCAATGGTAAAGTCGGCCAAATCAAAGTCGCCGGGGGTCTCGGTATAGGAATACCAATCGCGCGAAAAATCGTTGGCGCCGATGGGCATGCGACAAATCGTGAAATTGGCGCCCACTCCCGGCGCAAACAATTCGTGCATGATGCTGGCCCGATCGGCGGCGCTGAGGTCGTTGAGGGCGTCCCAGCCCAGTTCGTTGAAGCAGGCGCCAAAGCCCTGTATCGTCTGCTGGGGCATATCGAGGCGCACAAACACCCCCGGCATGCTGGTGGGCGATTGCATGGTCAACTCGGGCTGGGCTTGCCAAGGTGCAGTTTGAGTGGTGACAATCCATTGAATCGCTGGGGGCATAGAGATCCTTCCAAATGCGAGGCATGCCTCGCGTTATTTGGTGATGCTCCGGAAGTCGATATGGGCCGGCGGGGGATAATTTTTGCGCACCTCGGCTTTTTCGGCATCGCTCAACGGCGTACCACGCTCTGCGGCCAGCCGGTGATACCACATACCAAACCAGATGTCGCTCAGCTCGGTTTCACCTTCGCGCACCACTGCATATTCGTGGTGCATCAATTGCTCGACCGTCGCCAAATCACCCAGTTCCAAGGCAATCCGCCCCCACAAAATCTGGATGCGGTCGTTTTGTTGCACCACCGCCGGCAACGCCTGGTACACCACCTGGGCCTCGCCAAACAGATTGGCCGCACACAACAATTCCATATATTCTTGGGCGATTTCCATCGTATCGGGGCTCAATTGCCAAGCCTCGTGCATACAACGCTGGGCCTCGACCACATCGCCATTCCAGCGTGCCAGCACCGCCAAATTGCGCCAGGCCCACGCCGAGGGTTGCAACGCCAGCGAGGCCTGCCAGGCCGCCGCGGCTCCCACCGCATCGAAATGCTCTAGGCGCATCACGCCCACGTGCAACAAGGCATACCAATCATTGGCCGTCTGGGCGCTCTGTTCGAGCAAGGCCCGCCACTCCGGTTGCACCATCCATTCCCCCGGCAACGCCGTAGGCGCCTGGCTCGGCAAGTGGCCGTGGGTCAACAGCGTCAGCCATTTGGTCTGCTCGGTCTCGATCGTGGTAGCCGGAAAGACAAACGACGCCGGCACGGCCGGAGCCGGCTGCACCTGACGGCGCGCCAACTCCACCGCACCCCAGCCCGACCCCGCCTGCACGATGTGCGTGGCAGGCAGGTCGGCGCGCTGGGTGTACAACGCATCGATGGCCTGTAATTGTGCCGGGCTCAGCTGGGCTTTGAGGGCATGATCAACGCTCTGCCAAGCCACATCCCAATCGGGTGAGTGCACGGCCGTCGCATCACCTTGGAACATGCCAAAAATCTGGGTCCAATGCCAATCAGCCTTGGCAGGCATATTCAGGCCGTGCAGTTGCGATGGCGCGATGCCCGCTTGGATTTCGAGGTAGGGTTTGCCACCGGGTGCGAGGAACTCTTGCCAATGGCGCCCCCCTTGATGACTGCCCCAACAAAACATTTTGCGGTAGCGCAAAAACGGCGTCGAGGCCTCGATGAAGCCACTGCCGTCGTGATCGAGCGCCGCTTCCCAGGGCATGTCGGCGGTATCTTGTTGGAAGAAATATTCATTAGCCGAACCCGAATGCAACGAATACGAGGCATCTTTGTTGTCAAAAGTCGCCAAAATAGGCATCTCGCCATAACCGAAATCGAAATTTTTGCCCGTCACGTCGGTATAAATAATCTTGCGGGTCGGCGCCAGCACCCGCACGGTGGGGCTTTCGTCGACGGCGGTATTGGTCCACCAATACATCGAGGTGTCGTTGTCGTTGGGGTTGGCCACGCGGGTATGCGCAATCAGCCACGGCGAGCCGGGGGGCAAGTAGAAATCAATTTGCCAAAACAAGTTTTTACAGCGCTCGTACTCGTACAGCCGTAGGCCAGGCTCGCCATCGGCGCCGGTAATGGCGGCAGCGTAGACGGGGGCACAGGTGCCAAAGGTATGCCCGTATTGGCTGACATTCCACTCGATTCCCCCCGAAAACCAGGCGTTGCGGTTGGCCAAATTGGCCGGCTGAAAGACCGGATTGCGGTTCAACAATTCGCGTTGCGACGGCTTGTGAAACAGCGACCACAAGCGCCCGCCCAAGCACGGCATAAAGGTCGCTTTGAGGATATCGTTTTCGAGTACCACCGTGTCATACGTGATGGGGGTGCGCTGGCGGGTGTAATTGTCTTGCATGCGGTAGGGCAACACGCGGTTACCACATTCGGAGCCGAGCAGTGTTTTTTTGACTTCGGGCATGGCGGCATCCATCCGCACATGGCGATGCGGATTGCGCTCCCGGAAGCGCGGCAGGGGGTTTTCGGCACCTAATTCCACCCCGGGCATCGTCAACGGCTCGACACGTAGCGTCGTCATGGCGCATTGCTCCTCGCTACCGACAGTGGTAGCTATATGATGAGATTCTGGTTGTGCGTTTATCATACCATCCTCGACAGCCGTCAGCGATAGCGTATACTGTTGCTACGGCATGACGTGTCACGTCACCAGCAAGGAGCCTGCGATGAAAGTCCGTTTCGGGTTACGCATCCCCTCACTCAGAAAAAGAATCGCCGCCCGTTTATCCGTCAAGCGCTACCTCCGCCACAATCTAGGCCTCAAAGCCCCCCGCGGCTTCGGCTGGATTACCAACCCCCGCCGCGCCCTGTACAACCGCATCTACTACCGCACCACCCGCGGCTGCGGCACGCGCATCATCATCCTCGGGATCGGCTTGGGTACTTGCATCGCGTGGTTGTCACCGCTAATCGGCTAATTATTTTGATGAAAAAAACAACCTGCGCCACGTGAATGGGCGGCAATACATCTACCGTATGCGCACATTTCTGGCACCATCACAGGTATACTATAGCCAAGGAATTGATATCGGTGACGGAGCAGATATGACCACCAACCATGCAGTTTTTTTTGTCGACCTCCAGCAAAACCAATTCGACCCCCGCTACGGCATCTACAACGCCGACACCTTTTTGGTGCAGATGACCGAGGCCTTGGCCGAGGCACGCCAGCAAGGCGACCTGGTGATCCACATCCAGCACGACGGCCCAGCCGGCGAAATGGACGAGCCCTTTAGCGAGGCCTGGCAGCTGGTGTTGCCGGTGGCCCCTCACGAAAAAATCTACCGCAAAACGGTGTTTAGTGCCTTTAGCGAAAACCCCGAGATTGTCGAGCAGCTCAACGCCAACGGCATCACGCATGTCACGATTATCGGCGTGCAATCTGAGTACTGCATCCAAGCCAACGCCCACGCCGCCCGCGCGGCGGGGTTTGTAGTGCATGTGCCGCGCGGCATGCATTCTACCGCCGACGCCCAGGTCGTTGCCGACGTGCATGCCGCCCTGGTGGCCGAGGGGTTCAGTAGGGGCGAATAACGTAGGGGCGAATTGAGGCGAATTTATTCGCCTTTTATTCGCCCCTACGTCGCCCCGATTCGCCGCATTCGCCCCCATATCGTACGGGCGAATTGAGGCGCATTCCATGCGCCTTTTTATTCGCCCTTACGTCGCCCCGATTCGCCCATTCGCCCGTACGTCGCCCCGATTCGCCCATTCGCCCCCATATCGTAGGGGCGAATTGAGGCGCATTCCATGCGCCTTTTTATTCGCCCCTACGTCGCCCCGATTCGCCCATCCGCCCCCATATCGTACGGGCGAATTGAGGCGCATTCCATGCGCCTTTTTATTCGCCCTTACGTCGCCCATCCGGGTTATAATATCTCTATCAATCTGTGTGAGGCGGTTGCGTGCATCTAAAGCGACTCGAAATCCAAGGCTTCAAAACCTTTGCGACCAAGACCATCTTTGAATTCCGCCCGGGGGTATCGGCCATCGTCGGTCCCAACGGCAGTGGCAAAAGCAATGTGGTCGACGCCATGCGCTGGGTGCTGGGCGAGCAAAGCTATTCCACCTTGCGTAGTCGCAAAGCCGAAGACCTCATCTTTGGTGGCGGTCCTCGCCGCGCCCCGGCCGGCTTCGCCGAAGTGTCGCTGACCATCGACAACAGCGATCGCACCCTGCCCCTCGCCTTTGATACCGTCACCATCACCCGCCGCAGCACCCGCTCGGGCGAACACGAATATTTCATCAACAAAGCCAAAGTGCGCTTGCGCGACATCCAAGAAGCGACCGCTACCCTCGGGGGCTCGTACACCATTATCAACCAAGGACTGGTCGATAATGTGCTCGATTTGCGCCCCGAAGAGCGTCGGCGTTTGTTTGAAGATGCCGCCGATATTAGTGTGCACGAACAACGCCGCAACGACGCCATGCGCCGCCTGCGCGAGACCGATACCAACGTGCGTCGCTGCGACGACGTCATCGGCGAGCTCGAGCCCCGCCTACGCAGCCTGCGCCGCCAAGCCAATGCCGCCAAACAATACCGCGACCTCCGCCACGAGCTCGATGCCGCCCAGATCCGCTTGTTGCGCCTACAACACGCCCAAGCCAATGCCCACATCGACCTCGCCCGCCATAGCGACCAAACCGCCCACCAGCACGTCGCCAGCATTACCCAACAA
>CAISXI010000325.1 GCA_903889425.1 uncultured Roseiflexaceae bacterium
ATTATTGCGCCGCATGACATGCGCACGATAACTCGGTACCGCCCAACAATCAGTGATAATCTGGTCACAGGACGCCAGGTCAGCGCCTGTTTCAAAGAGGGGCACGATGTCGATACCGGCATTGGGCAAGTCGGTTACGCCGGCTTCACGGGCCAACAACAACACCGTCAGCACATCAGACGCACCACGTGTCATGCTGACAATCACGGTTTGGATGGTGCCGGGGGATAATTGCTCGTTGAGGGTGGTAATAGTCCGGAAGGTGTCGATGATTTCGTTGGTGGCTTCGCTGTAGGGTAAGCGCGCCGGGATTAAGGGGCGTTGGGCGTGTAATTCGTGACTCAGTAATGCAGTCCGGGTGGATTCATCACAGGCCAAAAAGTCGGCGTGGACTCCGGCATGTGCCAAGATTTCGGCCATGGCACTACTATGGCGTTCGCTATGCTGACGGATGTCGAGCGAGGCAAAGCTCAAGCCAAATACATCGACTTGGCGCATCAGGTCATGGAGCGAACCATTGGCAACGGCGGCACCCGCATTGGCCACGAGGGAATCGTACATGACCTGCAGGTCGTGGCGTAAGGCGCTGACATCGGGGTAGATGTCAGCCCGCACTGGCGTCAAATTGAGCGGCCAAGTCGGTTGCACGGTTTGGGTGACGTGGAGCGTCTGGCGCAAGCGTTCGGCAATCAACAAGCATTTGCGCCGGTAGGGTTCGTGCGGGTAACGGTTCACCAATTCTTGGGCAATAACGGGGAATAATTGTGCGTCGTGTACGAGTGATGCGAGCAATTCGGGTGACACGGTGATTTGGCGATTAGATTGGCTCATCCGTCGGCTAATCCGTTCGAATTCTCCAATATAAAACTCGATGGCGGCACTCCGCATCAAGCGCACGGCAGCGATGGTGGTTTCGGGGCGCACAAACGGGTTACCGTCACGGTCGCCACCCATCCACGAGCCAAACTTCAACAATGAGGGGACGCGCCACTGTTGGTCGGGGTAGGCACTTGCGAGGGCGTACTCGAGGTCGCGGTAGAGGGTGGGGATGAGGCGGACAATGCTTTGTTCGAAGTAATACAAGCCGTTTTTGACTTCGTCAATTACCGTAGGACGCACGACCCGCACATCGTCACTTTGCCACAACCCGACGATTTCTTCTTGGACTTGCGCAAGTACTTGGGGGTCATCACTCAACGAAAAATCATGGCCGAGGGGGTCAAGGAGATTGGCTAGACGGCGTAGTTTATCGAGTGTGGTGCGCCGGCGGGCTTCGGTAGGATGGGCGGTAAAGACGGGGCGGATACAGGCTTGCGCCAGCCATTCATGGACCTGTGTCGCAGTCGCCCCTTGGGTGGCCACGCTGTGAATGGACTCGGCAACAGATTCGCTCCGCAGATGATGAGCACGCCGCATTTGGCGCGCCCGTTCAGCAAGCACCCAGATGCGTTGCAATTGTTCTGACAAATTGACCAGCGCAAAATACGTACTGAATGATTTCACGAGTGTATTGAGCCCATTGACGTCAAGCCCGGCAATGTGTTTTTGTAATTCACGGGTGCGGGCTGGCGACGGATGAGCACGCAGCTCTTTGCTCAAACGGCGGACCAATTCTTCACTGGCAAAGGCATCGGGACCTGCTTGGGTTTTGATTACATCACCCAACAAATCACCCAAAAAATGAATTACCGCCGATAGGCGATCCCGCCCACCGCGGTCGTGTGACTGGGGCATATTGGGACGCTCCATAACATAGATTTATTTGTCTGAATTATAGCATATACAACCCAAAAATTACGCTGGCGATGCCATACATTGTCAATAAAACAATACCTACGCCTATCTATGTCGGGTGTTGATGATTTGGCGGTACATTGATACACCCAAGCACCAAAATCATACAATTATGCGGTGGGGTTCGTCGGTTTTGCATTTTTTGCACACCGTCACTCATTCAGCGCATACGTTAAATAGGCAATCCCACTGCGAGCGATTTCCTTGATTTGGTTGGAACAATACAAACATATCCATGTATTTTTCTTGTTGTTTGATGAACAGTACCCGCAAATTAACATACCGATATCATTGACGTACCATCTCAATTTTTTGTGATAAATGCTATACTAGATACAAATTCAATTTAGTATTTCGTACAGAAAGTAGCGATGTATGCGTCGTCATTTCACACCACTATGGTACTGGTTCACAATAATTACACTGCTTGTGTCATGTGGCAACAGTAGCGGCAATACGTTGCCTACTATCCCCGCCGGCGAAAATCCCACTGACACCAGCGTAAACGGGACACCAACGAGTAGCGATGCCGTCACCATTACCTATGCGTCATGGGACTACGAACGCGATACCTATGTTAATCTCGCCAAAAAATTCAACGAAACCTACCCCAACATCAACATCGTGATTGTTTCGCTCGATGACGTAACCCAATTACCGCCAGACAAAACAGGTAATTATCCGCCTGATTCAACCATCAGCATGTTGCGCCGCATCGCAAGCATTGCAGATACTGCCCCAGCCTCATGGGTCACGCAAGAATCCATTGGCACGCCCTTGGTACTCGATATAAAGCCCTATATGGATGCCGACACCGGGTTTGATCGTACTGATTATTACCCCGGTATCCTCGAACGTTATACCCAAAACGACAGCATGTATACACTGCCACGCAGTATCAGCATCCAGTCGCTCTCCTATAACCAAGATATATTTAGCGCCGAAAACATCCCAACTCCAGCCCAAAGTTGGCAATATAGTGACTTATTGGCTACCGCTGAAAAACTCACCAAAAAAGAAAACAATACGATTACCCGCTATGGTTGGTACGACAATGGGAGTAATTATGTCTTGCTTTATTTACTCGAAGAAGCAGGCGTTGACATCATGTCAATGAAACCAAACGAACTCAAAGCCAATGATTCACGCATCATCGACGCATTCAAAAAATACGCAGATCTGGTTAATCGCGGCGTTGTCTATGCCCAGCCAATGTATGCCATGGCCGATGCAGGCATGGCTGATAGCAAACTGGCCGGCCCCGGCAATCCTTCCGACCCCACTCAAATGGTACGGGACGGCAAAATCGCCATCTGGAACGAAGGAGTTCTTTTTACGGGCGACCCGACGAGTCCTGCCCCTGCATTTACCGTAGGTCATGCCGTACAGCCCTTTACCGCCGCGAGTGATCTTAACCTTGGCAGTGAAGGCTACATGATTAGTGGTGGCACAAAAAATCCCGCTGAAGCATGGACATTTATCGAATGGTTGTCACGCCAAGCCGTCACAACGATGAGTGGCCCAGTCTATCCCGGCTACCTCAATGCCCGCAAATCATTGGATGCCCAACAAATCGCCAGTGAATCTGATGACAAACAACGGCAATCTAACTATGAATACACCTTAGCGAATTTGCCAGTGCTTACAAACTACCCCAACCAAGACTATACGGTAGCCTACAGCATACTCGGTAGCACCTCCATGTTATTTGAAAATCCCCCCAAAACAGCTGAAGAAGTATTGGCTGCAACGGTGCAAAATATAGCAGACAATTATATTAATGCGAATTCACCATACATGACACCAAGTCCGACCCCCGATATCCGCCCGATTGTGGTTGCAACACCCGAAGCCCAAGTTGCCAGCGCGGATCAAACCACGATATCATTTGCTTCATATGGGTCGTCGCTCACTGATATGCGCCGCGCCCTCAAAAACTTCAAAACCCAAGAGCCAGGAATTTTCGTCAAACTCATCCAAACCGACAATATCACTACGTCCATGACCATTAGTGAGGCCGCCAAACGGAGTGATTGTTTCTTGTGGAATCAAGGCATACCGGTGGCGGATCAAGATATCGCCACACTCGCCGACATGCAACCGCTCCTTGATGCGGATCCAAACATCAAAGTGAGTGAAGTCCCCCAAGCGTTACTTGATATTTATCGCAATAATGGACGATTAATTGGCTTCCCGCACAACTACAATACCCGTGGCCTGGTGTATCAACCAACGCTCTTTAGTACCGTGGGTCTCACGCCACCAACGGCAGAGTGGACCCCCGATGACTTCCTCAAAGCGGCCAAAGCACTGACCGCCAACGGCGTATTTGGCTATTCCAACATGGGCAACTACACCGGTGATTTATCATTTTGGGTCAATCGTTTTGGCGGATCATTAGTACAAGGCACCGGCAAAGATGTCCGGGCCAATTACAACGACCCCAATACCATCAAAGGTATCGAATGGTGGCTTAAACTTGCCAGCGAACACCGGGTAATGCCCAAACCGGCGTTTGATTATCGCCGTGATGTGAGCAATACCAGCGCTGATCTAAGCTGGGAATTGCAATCGCAGGGGAAAATCGCCATGTGGCTAGATACCAGCCTTGGGTCATATGACCCAGCGACTGCACCAACCGACCCTGCATACAAGCCACTATTTTTGGCGGCAATGGCACCACCACCGCTTGGCACGATCGGCTTGCTCTCTAGTGACATGACCATGTTCGGGTATCACATCTCGGCCACGGCGGCCGACCCACAAGGCTGTGTACGGCTCATCGACTACATGAGTCAGCAAGCAAATGTCAACGCCTACGGCAATATCCCGGCACGCACCACCCTAGCCCGCGATACCTTGTTCGAAGAACAAAACCAGTATGTATTGCCATTACGCGACGCATTGGAACCACTCATGCAAAAGCCACTCAAAGTAACCACCGATAGCAATTCACAATACATGGTAGAGCAATACTGGTTAGTTGAGGCCCTTGATACCGTTTTGAACAAAAAAGCTGATTTAACAGGCGCCCTCGCCAAAGCCCAAACTGCCACCAATGCCTACCTCGATTGTGCCGCCAAAATCATCCCCAATACGCCTGCAGGCAAAGGTGACACCAATGCGACCTGTGCCAAGAAGGCCGATCCAAGTTACATGGGATATATGACCGATGAAGCCATGCCTGCAACACGGTAATAGGATTGTGATGAAATTGACTTTTCTTTCCAAATTATTGTTGGGGTGTGGCGTTGCACTATGTGTGAGTGCCTGTAGCGGCGGGCAGCCGGCGATCCAGGCCACCCCCACCCCTTTACCCGAAGACCCTGGGTTAACCGAGCTCACCTACACCGTAGACCAAGGCGTCATCGAACGCGTCATCGAAGAAACCGCCCGGGTCGTCCCGGTACAATCCAATACCCTCAGCTTTGGACGTGACGGCGTCGTGAGCAAAATCTACGTTGCCAGCGGCGATGCAGTTACAAGCGGGCAACTCCTCGCAGAACTAAAGCAAGACGAAGTCGATGACGAATTGCGCAAAGCCAGCGATGATTTGGATGCCGCCAATCTCGCCTATACGACTGCAGTCAAACTCAATACCAAGCTCATCGATTCCAAACGCAAAGCCGTCACCAACGCCCGTGATGCACTCAATTTGTTGTTGCCAGGGGGTGACAACGATGTTATCAACGCAGCCCAAAAAGCCCTCGACGAAAAACAACGCGCAGTACGCACAACTGACGAAGATACCGCCACCGCCGCCGATGATGCGACCTATGCAATTACCACCGCGACCAATTCCTTGATCGACACCCAATTTTCCTATAGCAAAGCCTATTGGAACCTCGATTGGGTGAATCGCTATGGCACCGACCCTGCCAATCCGTTTATTCTTGTGAATGGTAAATACATCCCCAATGTGCTTGATGCCGAAGGACGTTACAACTACGAAAAAGCCTTTTTAGGCGCCACTGATGCCTTACGGAGTGCCGAAAAAGCAGTCCAAGCCGCCCAACGCACCGCCCAACGCACCAAAGAAGAGCGCCAAATCAAACTAGATGATGCCAATGCGGACTTCACCAAAGCCCAAAAAGATCGTGATAAATTGCTGGCAGGAAGCGATAATGCTGATCTGCGTGATGCCCGAACCACGCTCGAAATCGCCGAAGCCGAACTCGCAAGCGCCATGGCAGACACCTTGAGTAGCGAAAAGAAAACCGTCGATGCGGCCAAACGAGCCTTTGACAAAGCCCAAAAAGCCGTTGCCGATGGGCAAATTATTGCCACCCAAGCAGGTACCATTGCGTCAATGGCGATTTTTGAAGGCACCAGTGTAACGGCATTTATACCCTCAATTGAAGTCGCTGATCCCACCCAGGTTGAGTTTTCGGCATCACTTAGTCCAGACAACATGAAACTACTCAGCGAAGGACAAGCAGTCGAAATTCGTCCAGTGACGCGACCTGACTTGGTGCTATCTGCGGTTATCCGCCGCTTACCCGCACCGTACGGCCAAAACGGCGGGGCGCTCGGTGACCCCGACCAAACTACTCGCTTCACCGTAATCGACAACAAAGGCTTTGTATTGGTGGCAGGGGATACTGTCGCCAAGGTTACCATCATCCTCGAACGCCACGAAAACGTCTTGTGGTTGCCACCTGAAGCAATCCGCACCTTTGGCGAACGTACCTTTGTCATACTCCGTGAAGCAGACCAAGACCGGCGTGTAACCATCGTTACGGGCATTCGCAGTGACCAACAAGTCGAAATCCTCAAGGGGTTGCAACTTGCTGATATTGTGGTTGGGCAATAACCATGAATGCACGTTGGCACGCCGTCCGGTTATTGTTGACTGCCACTTGGCGCCGGACAATCCACGCGCCAGCGGCCACGGTGGCGCTCTTGGTGGCACTTACATTACCGCTCACCCTCGGGTTATTGGTCCCGAGTTATGCCGATGCCGCTGGGTTGCGCATTCTCAATGATCAACTTGCAAATCAAGCCCGCCAAACCCAACGCCCCGCCATGTCACTGCTCTTTCGCCATGTCCGCGGCAGCAAAGCCGCGCCATGGCGGACGATTTTGGCTGCTGATAATTTGGTCGCCCAAAACGCCGCCCAATTCTTAGGCATACCGCTCCAGCGCATTACCCGCCACATTCGCACGATTCCGTTGCAAATCATGCTCGTTGACGGTCAATCCGACGGTATTACGCTCGGAAATGCCGCAATTGCCACACTCATCGGCGTCGAAGATCACATGCGTGTGGTGGGTGGCCGGCTACCCAAACCAACGACCAACCAAACCGAAGCCATGATTTCACTCAATAACGCCAATGCACTTGGCCTCAATGTGGGCGACACGATTGTCGCAAGCACTGCAAACGGCAAACAAAGCATACCCATCATCATCGTTGGCTTATGGAAAGTGCTAGACCCCACCAGTCCCGATTGGTTGTATGACCCGAGTACACTTGACTCATTGATATTGGTCGATGCACAGAGCATGCAAACCCAAGTCAGTGCGGCATTCCCCGATGCCGTCGCCCAAGCTGCCTGGTATTTGCAACCTGCAGCGCTGGCACTTGGACCCGGCGATATCGGCACATTCGAAGCACGCATTCGCACCCTGGCCCAAGAACTAGCCAAAGTCCCCGCCAAACTCGAACGAAGCCCTCTCGAAAGCTTCCACACAGCCCAAACCACCATCACCGCCCTCACCATTCGCACCGGAGCCGTAGCTGCGCCGATTGCGTTGCTGGCGTTGTTTTTTGTGGTGCAACTCGCCACCATCAACTACGAGCGTCGCCGTGACGAATACGCCTTGCTCCGTAGTCGTGGTGTATCAGTGCTCTGGATGGCCGGGGTAAGTATGATTGAATGGCTGTGTTATGTCACATTAACAGCCATCATTGCGATTCCGAGTGCTATTTTTGCCACCCAAATCATGTTGCGCACCCAGTCGTTTTTGCAAATCACCACCATAGCCACACCACTCAGTGGGCTCCCAAGTAATGCGTTTGTTGGTTTCGCGGCCATTGCCTTGATTATTATCGGCTTGGGAATTCGCCCCGTAATCATGTCTGGGCGCAACACCCTCAGTACCAGTGGCAAAAGCCGTCGCAGTGACCAGCTCCGCTCTGTCGCCCGCCTCTTAATCGAAGTCTTGGTTGTGGCAGCAGTCGGTTATGGCTATTATCAATTGCAATCGCAACAATCGCGCGAAGGGGATTTGTTTTCGAACCCACTCACCCTTGCGTTACCCGTGATTACCACGCTCGGAATCGCACTCATCGCCAATCGCATCATCCCCTTACTGCTGGTTTTGGCAGAAAAAATCAGCCGGCGCGGTGACAACATTGCGCCAATTCTGGCGCTCCAGAGCCTCGCACGCCGTCCAGAGCGCCTACAAACCACCATCCTCTTACTCACGCTGACGCTCGGAGTCGGTGGTTATGTGGCGTCAATGGCAGCTACCGTCGACAAAGCCAGCCTCGATGGCTTGCGCTATCGCATCGCTACTGACACCCAATTCATCGAAACTGCGGCCTCACGCACGACGGCCAGTACTAGCGGCGAACGCTATTTACTCACGCCACTCGGTGCTCACAAAAAAATCCCCGGTATCCTCGATTATGCCCCGGTGGGAATTTATGCTGCCCGTATCAATCTCGGTGGCAAACAAATCGATACCAACTTGATTGGGGTAGACAGACGACGCTTCCCAGCAGTAGTGCCCTACTTCCAAGATGAATGGTTGGGCAACAATAACGCCCTCGGTATCTTGATGAATCAACTCGCCCGCACGCGTGATGGGGTCATCATTAGCCAAAACATCGCCGGCACCAGTGCCATCGGTGACCGAATTGCAGTTACCTTGGTGGTCGACGATATCGAACAAGAAACGCGCATGCGGATTGTAGGCATCGTCACCGGTTGGCCCGGCCAATATGCCGACGACCATCCCTTTGTGGTAACGAATCTATCGTTTATTAGCGACGAAATCGGCTTCATGCCCCCCAGCGATGTGTGGGTGCGACGTGACATCACCGTGTCACTCGACGATCTCTATGCGGCTGCCCGCTCTGCCGCCATCCCCGTACTCGACATCATCGACCTTGAAGTGGCCCGCTTACAAGAATTTACCCGCCCCGAACGCCAAGGGCTGTTTGGGATGTTGAGTGTGGGCTTCGTGGCAGCCACCGGGTTGAGCATCATGGCTATTTTTGTGAGTGCCCTGGCGACCCTCAGACAACGCTCAATCGAGTTAGGGATGCTCCAAGCGATGGGTATGCCGATGCAAAGTGCCCGGAGTGTCATTATCATCGAACAAAGCATTGTGACTGGCAGTGGCATCATTTGTGGTTTGATTGCGGCAATCGGCACTGCCCGTACTATTTTGCCGTATATCAAAGCAGGCGTCGCCCCTCACCCCGACGTCCCTAGCAATCAGCCGCTCACTGCATGGGGGACATTGTCGGTGATGGTACTGATCTACGCAGTCGCCTTAGCAGGCACCGCACTACTCGCATTCAACACCGTACAACGCCTGCGTATCGCTGATGCGGTCAAGCTCGGTGACGAAAACTAGTCACATCAATCAACTCCCACAATACCACCCTGCATAACGACACGATACCCCGCAAATACCCGCTATTGAACACTGCAATTTATTGACATAGCAATCCCCCTGTATGATACATACAGGGGGATTGCCGTGATGCACAACCAGCTTAGTAGTCGGTCAAATCATTGTACGCCGCACTATCTGATTCCACCGACGTGTTATTGTCTTGGACATCAGTTTGCGTTTCAAATTCGCCGTCATCATTATAGTCATATTGGAAATCCATTGAATCGTCTTCGCTATCGATTGCATCAATATCGAATGCGACATCAACATCTGCGTCGATCTCAATATCATCAGCAGAATACGCATAATCGCCTTCTTCATCTGATATGATGACGTCCAAATCAAAGTCGCCGTCAACATCTCCGTCGAAGCTAAATTGATCGGTCTCTTCATCAAAGAGCATGTCAAATTCGCCGTCTTCTGAGATATCAACATTCGAAAGTTGGGTTGCTGACCCTTTCAGGTTGGCGTTTTTTTCATCACCAACAAAAATATCCGGGGTGGTTTTGACTGCGCTCTTGATTTTCAGTGACTTGATCGTGTTACCAAAAAAGATCTCACTCTTTTTGGTCGCTGATACTGCCAATTTGTCGATCGTAAGCACTTTGCCGTTATCAAATGCACTCACCGAGTATTGATATTTTGGATCATTGTTCATCTGCAAAGTAACACTGATGCCATCAGGGATGCGGAAAATCGGTTGCCCTTTTTCTTCCCATAACGTAGGTGCACTTTTGAACACGCGTACCGATGCGCCTTCAATTTCGTTAATCAATTCCCCATCGAGATACCCAATCCGCTTACCGTCTGGGGTCACAAATAAGGTAGAGCCTTTGACCGTGCGATCGGCAACGACATCACCAACCGTCGACACAATAAAGGTCTTGGTGCTTTTGAGGCCGTTTTTACCACCACAAAAGTCACATTCTTGTGGTTGCATGCGCGGTGCTGATGGGGTGATTTCGAGCTGATCACCGGTATACAATGAGCTCTCTTCATCGGGGTTAGTGGATGCTTGATACGACCATGTTTCTTCTTTGAGGTCGACCTCAATGGTACGCAATTCGTTAGGCCAATTATTATCATAAATATTCAGGCCAGTTTTGCCATTGCCCAGATCCGTAATCGACACGGGTGTGACGGCATGACCGCCACTACCATCAGCCATGTAAATTCCGATGGTATAAAACACATTGGCGTTTTGCCCTTGGCCCAGCGAGGCAGACAACAATTTGAGAATATCACTCGGCTTACCCGTAATCATATTGCTCATGGTTGGTTCTGTGCTCTGGGTAGCCCACCAATAGGCTATTTCTTGTTGGAGCGGCGTATTGCCATCAAGCGGCAATTCATTGGTCGTCGCAGCCCCAAAGGTATTGGGGTCTTCGATTTTGTGGAACATGTGCAGGCTGGCAACAGCCATGCCTTCACAATGCCCACCATCCATCGCCTCATTGATTTCTTTCATCCATTGGCGTGCCGGGGATGTGAGGGTGCATTTGCCATCTTTGATACGCGTACACACATTATCACCAAATAAGCGTTGCATATCATTGGCTTTGAGATTTGAGACACCAGTATCATTGCCGTAGTTTTCAAATGAAAACCCATCTTTATCGACCAAGAAACCACTATCCGCAGCAAATTTGCCACCTGCAGCGGGGACTTTGGTTGGTTTTTTCTTGGGCGTGGTGGGAGCGAGCGCGGCATCACTTGATTCTGATGAACTCCCTGACGAATCATTTTCAACGACCACTTCAGTGTCGTCTACCACTGGTTGATTGGCCGTTGTATCAGTACCATCCCCCATGAATGCATTCCACAGGGCAATCACGATAATAATTAAGACCGAAGATACCGTAATTTGTTTGGATTTGCTACGATTTTTGTTTGACACCATGAGTTCCTTTCATAATCACCATGCACATACTACCAACCAGAATTACCCTGTTATTCGCGTAATTCTCCAATACCATCATCCTTCGACAAGACCGCTGTAGGCGGGACGTATTGACGAACCGGCCAAGAATCGTCCGCATTTTGCGTAGGTACTGGCGTTTTGTCTATCGGCATACGGTCAGTTTGCTCTTCGTTGCTGACAATCGGCGATGGCGTGATTTTTTGTTCATCACCAGTATCTGGCGTATTATTGCGCGTCGTGTCACCACTATCATTACCATCACCGTGATCACCGCGGTCACGCGTAGGGCGCGGGCGCCCACCGTCACCAACGGGTGTAGGACGCGCGCGGTCATTATCACCACCGCCGCCGGGTGTAGGACGTGTGCGGTCATTATCACCACCACCACCGGGTGTAGGACGCGTACGGTCGCCATCGTCGTCGTCGTCGTCACCGCTACCCGGCGTAGGACGTGGGTTATCATCGCCACCCGGGGTTGGTCGTTGGGTATCATCGCCACTCGGGGTTGGGAGGGTGGTACCATCACCGCTCGGTGTCGGGCGGATGGTATCATCACCGGGGCTACCTCCACCGATATCAGTGGGGGTCAAACCAAGCGTACTCGTAATCACCCGGGTTGCGTCGTCTGACGATGATTCTCCACCGCCATTATTTTTGGATGAGCCATCGCCATTCGACGAATCATCCTTGCCATCCCCTGCAGTTGATGAATCATCGGTCGGCATCAATCGGGTTGGCAATAGTTTGGTTTGGGTAGGGCGGGGGGGATTACGGCGAGCCACTGGCGTCGCAGATGGCATGACGATCGTCACAGTTGGTGAGATCGAGATATCTTGGACTAGCTCCGGGGATAGCGCATCGATAATCGGAGCCAACGACTGGTCATCCGTGGTGACAGTTGTTTGTGAAGAAACCGGCTCAGGCTGATTGGCGTCAGCCGCTGACACTTGGACTTGTGCCGATTGGCCGTCACTGGTGAGCATTGCCAACGTCTTGGTTTGTTTATTTGCCGACGCAGCAACTTTGGCCCCTTTTTGCAAGACAATGCGCTTGACAGTCATTTCGACATTTTGGTCGGCGTCACTATAACCCACATAGATATCAGGGCTCGATTGGGTACCACTCGCAATAGCCACCGTACTACCCACTTGGTCAAGTCGAATTTCGCTGGCAACAGTGGCATCAACGAGTAGATTTTGCAGGGCAACTACTTTACCTTTGCCAAACGCGGTCACATTAATTGGTACGTTTTGCAGGCCGGTAATCCGCAATGACCCATTCACACTCGCAGGCACCGACAACATCGGCATCCCAAGTGGAGACCATTGATCGGGGGCACCACGCAAAAAGCCAATCTGGGCGTTGGGGATTTCGTTGTAGACTTTGCCTAGCACAATCCCAACCCGCCGCCCCAACCCATCCACGAAATATGCCGAGAACTGTTGGCTAATGGCCGTTGCTGCGGTAGCAGACGAAGAGAAAAAGAACGTCGTTAAATCATCAACACTTTGGGCAACTGGATTACTTGGACAAAAGTGACAGACTTGTTTTTGTAAGCGTGGTGCAGCAGCGGTTAATTCGAGTGTTTTGGAGGTACTATCACCATAATAAGTGCGTGGCACACCATCGACATTCGTCGCCGCATACGTCCATGTATTTTTGACGGTATCAACGGTTATTTCACGTGTTTCGTTGGGGATGTTGTTATCGTAGATTTGAATCGCCACATGCGTCGCATCAATATCACGGAGCCCAATCGGCGTTACCGTATGCCCGCTCATAAAATCGGCTTGATAGATACCAATGGTGTATAATTGCGCCACATCGGCATCTTTGTGTAACCCAGCCCGTAACATGGTGACTGCTTCGATGGGATCGGTAATCACGCGATGCGCCCGGGTAGGGAAGGTGGCTTGGGTGGCCCACCAATAGGCGATTTCGCGTTGGAGCGGCGGATTATCCGCTAATTGCAACGCGGCCACACTATCGCCGCCAAACATTTTTGGGTTAATTACGCCATAATAAAAATATTGGCTCAACACCGCCATGCCTTCGCAATGGCCGGTTTGCATGGCACGGTTGATTTCTTCCATCCAAATCCGAGCTGCCGGAATCAACGTACATGATTTGCTGGCAACCATACAGACCGCATCACCAAACAAGCGTTGCATATCGCTATTGGTGAGGTTACTAATATCTGCGTTGGCACCATAATTACGAAACGAAAACCCATCACGTTGTGGATCAAACCCAATTTGCACCGAGGCAAATTGCGCATTGGCATCGGTTGAAAATTGTACGGCCGTTGGCACCACCGTCGTAGCTGGTGTCGCACAGCTAGCCAGTAGACCACACATAAACAATATTAAAATGACGGTGCGTCGCCCCATAACATGCAACTCCTTATATATAGGTACTATAGCATCGTCTACGCCTATTGGTCAATTATTTGCATACCCAAACAAACATACGCTCGTACGGACAGCATCTGCTCTGGTCTAGACGGCACATATGGCTGTTTTGTTCCATGACAGCGTCACGTACTTTTATAATTCCCACATTGCCATATTTTGTGTAAGAATAGACACACGATTAACAAAGGAAATCAAATGAGCAACGAACGACTCGAATCCCTCATAGGTGGCTCACCTGCCCTATTTGACATCATCTCAAAAGCCGCCGGCCCCAGTGGTGAGCTCCCCCTCACCGAAGATATGCTCCGCGATAGCCCCAGTGGTGATTTGTTTGGCTGGACCCAAAACGTCGGCATGGGCTGGGAGCCAGCCGAGCTCACTCGCACCCAAGTACTCATCCTCAGCACCCAAGGGGGCATCCGCGAAAACGATGGCAGAGCCATCGCACTCGGCTACCATACGGGGCATTGGGAAATAGGCTTGCAAATGCGGGCTGCTGCCGAAACACTACGGGCCAACAACGCCATGCCCTTTGCAGGCTATGTCACCGACCCCTGCGATGGCCGTACCCAAGGCACCGAAGGGATGTTCGACAGCCTGCCCTATCGCAATGACGCGGCTATCGTATTTCGCCGACTCATCCGCTCACTCCCCACCCGCCATGCCGTCATCGGTGTGGCCACCTGCGACAAAGGGCTGCCCGCCATGCTCATCGCCTTGGCTGGCACCCCCAACCTGCCCACCATCCTCGTACCGGGTGGCGTCACCTTGCCCCCTACTGATGGCGAAGACGCCGGCAAAGTGCAGACCATTGGAGCACGCTTCGCCCAAGGCGAATTGTCGCTCCAAGAGGCCGCCGCCCTCGGCTGCCGGGCCTGTGGCTCCCCCGGCGGTGGCTGTCAGTTCCTCGGTACTGCCGCTACTGCCCAAGTGGTTGCCGAAGCGTTGGGAATTGCCTTGCCCCACTCAGCCCTGGCCCCCTCGGGACAACCGATATGGCTTGAGTTAGCGACTGCGTCTGCACATGCCGTCCTCGCCCTGCAGAAACGCAAAATCACCACCAAGCAAATCATTACACCGGCCGCAATCCAGAACGCCATGGTGGTGCATGCCGCCTTTGGTGGTTCGACCAATCTGCTGTTGCACATCCCCGCAATTGCCCACGCCGCCGGCCTGCCGCGCCCGACGGTACAAGACTGGGAACGCATCAATCGCCAAGTGCCACGCCTCGTCGACGTGCTCCCCAACGGCCCACGCAACCATGTCACCGTCCAAGCCTATATGGCTGGTGGCGTGCCCGAAGTAATGCTCCACTTACGTGATTTGGGATTGCTCGATACGTCGGTACTCACGGTGAGTGGCGAAACACTCGATAGTGTGCTTGACTGGTGGCAACATTCCACCCGCCGCGCCACGGTGCGCCAAATGCTCCGCGAGCGCGACGGTGTCGATCCCGATGATGTGATTATGTCACCCAGCCTAGCCCAAGCCCGCGGACTCACCTCGACCGTCACCTTCCCCCAAGGCAATCTGGCCCCCGAAGGCTCGGTCATCAAAAGTACCGCCATCGATGCGCGGGTGGTGGATGCTGATGGGGTGTACCGCAAAATCGGTCCGGCCAAAGTCTTTTTGCGCGAGCGTGACGCAGTGCGGGCCATCAAAGGCCAAGGCGACAAACAAGTGGTCCCCGGCGACATCATCGTGTTGATTTGTGGTGGGCCGCTTGGGACGGGTATGGAAGAAACCTACCAAGTCACGTCAGCGCTCAAACATCTCCGTTGGGGACGCGAAGTGGCGGTGATTACCGACGCCCGCTTTTCGGGGGTGAGTACCGGCGCCTGTATCGGCCATGTGGGACCTGAAGCCTTGGCTGGCGGACCGATTGGCAAAGTACGCGATGGTGACATGATCGAAATCATCGTTGACCGCAATAATTTGGTGGGCAGTGTCAATTTGATTGGCGAAAACAACGTCGCCGTTGATTGGCAAACCGGCGCTACCATCCTGGCTGCCCGTGGCATGCGTACTGACTTACAAGCCCATCCCAATTTACCCGACGACACTCGTTTGTGGGCGGCGTTGCAACACGTCAGTGGCGGCACTTGGGGTGGCTGTGTCTATGATGCCGACAGCATCATCGCCCGCCTGAACAACCCGCAATAACATAAAAAATCGGGGTGTGGCAGAAGTTGCCACACCCCGATTACTTCCCAGCTCTATTTAGCGTTTGGAGGCACGATAGCCGGCTTGCTCGGCTGCTGCAGGGGTATCAAAACAAATCACCGCACTATTGCGGGTCATGGCATAAAAGGCCCCTGTGGGCAGATGATAAATCATCGTTTTGGCGTTGGCTTTGACTTGCCCGTCTTGACACGGGAAGCTCGGCACGGGGGTCTCTGTTAATGCCGCCGTGATTTGCACCACTTGCACAATCACGACTGCCGTCGGCGTGCTATTGACGGTATCAGTCACCGCCACTACTTGGGTTGTGGTAGGTGCAGATGCGACGGGTAGGGGTGTCACACTTGCCGTATGCACCACACTGCCGCCCTTAGTGCGGAGCGTTGGGGCGGGGATGGTTGCCGTAGGTGCAGCTGCCGCCTGTGCCGGGATGAGCTGCCAAAAATAGATTCCAATTACGAAGATAGCAATCAGTAAACTCGCACCAGCAATCATATAGAGCACCGGTGATTTGGTTGGTACTTGGACAGGGACTTGATACCGTTGCATACGCATTTCGTCACGCAAGGCGACTACTCGATCGACGTTACTCGCCCGGATAGCAGTCAACAAGCGGGCAATATTGTCGGCGAGTCGGTCTACATCATCGGCCGAAAGTGGGGCTTGATGCGCCCAACGATTACGAATCGTGCGTAGTTCAAACAGCAGACTGCGCTCGTTGGGCGTTAATACCCGACTAAACGTCGAATCCCAGTGCGCCAAAATCACGCGTACCAAGGCAGTCGCATCGAGTTGAGCCTGTTGACTGTCAACAGGCAAGCGCACCTCGGGAGTATTGCGGAGCACACTATACCACTCGGTGCCATGGGTTGTTTTGAGCACCGCCATCACAAATGGGGCATATCCCTGGCGGAATTCCGCGAGGAGTTGATCTATTTGAATGCGTCGCACCGGATCACTGGTCATACCAAGCATCTCCTCGTGGCGATGATACTGCACATCACATCAATTGTCGGTGTAGTGATTCACGGCTGTGCAGGGAGTTTTTTTCAATACATCCATCATACACTCTGCTCATGAAAACGATTACGAAACGCGGCATACACGGGAGTCATTGGGGCAATATCGGGTATCGCAAAATCGATAATCGCAAATGCGCGTGTGGCGCGGGACTCTAACGCCACTTGAAAAGCGGTGGCAATTAATTCCGGAGTGTGACCAAATTCCCCCGTCCCCCACGCACCAAGAATCAACACATTGGCATTGGTCGTAGCTGCCGCTTCGATGATCCGGGTTGCACGGCGTGCCATTTGGAGCGGGATTTCGGCTTCACGCTGCGGCATATATAACTGCACATTCGTGGCATGCACCGCTGCGGCACTAACCATAGCATAGTGCAACGGCGTTTCGAGCAAATCACCTTCATGCCCACGAAATACCGGTACGTGGGGAGTAACAATCACGGTATCGTCATAAAATGGATTGGTGCGATGGGTACGATTGCGATACCACGAATGGGAGCCGAGGCAATGCATTAATCCAGATGACCGTGCCAAAGCAGCTTCTTGGGATTGCACGCCGTGCAACCACCCACCACCCAGATTGCGCGGGTTGGTAAAATTCAACACCGCCACCCGATAGCCCCGCCGTTGCCGCGCATGTGCGACCATTAATGCGGTTTGATTGTGGACAAAGGTCATTGCTTGCGAGTATTTGGCTGTCCCTTGTGGAATCACCGAATCGGGTCGAAACGTCACCATCTGCGCATGCGCTTGGTGTAACGACTCTTGTATATCGTGCTCCGTACCCGCTTCGGTAATATAACTTCCGCGCGTAATAATTTGCTGCGTCGCACGGCCAACCATTTCTGCCGCATCTATATCCATTAAAAAATCTTCTTTGGTAAGCACCGGAAGACTCAATGTTAACTTACGCCGCATACTTACTCCGACATTCATTGAAGTGATCCCACATGGCTCGCCCCGGTTACACTATAAACTGCATCATATCGTTTTCTCACGACCACATATGTGGTCGTGAGAAAACTTTGGTATAATTAACGTATTACGCTAGATTATATTGTAGAGGGGGAAATTCAAATGTCAAATTATCGAATTTTTTACCATCCCGACACCATAAGCACGACCCATTCATTTGATACCACGCGCAAAGGAGCAGATGTCGCTGAAGCATTAGCAAGCCAAGGATGGCTGATTAGTACACCGACGCCGTTGAGTGTCGCTGAAGCAACGCAAACACATAGCGCAGACTATGTCGATGCGATAGTACGTGGGACACCCCGTGATTTAGCCAAATCGCAAGGATTTCCGTGGGATGCGCAGATGTGGCACTCAGTAGCTGCCCAAAACGGGGCCTTGCGCGATGCAGTCCTGAGCGCCATCACGGGGATACCGGCATATGCAGTAAGTGCAGGGTTCCATCATGCCCGGAGCAATCACGGAGCGGGGTTTTGCACCTTAAATGGGTTGGCGATAGGGGCAGATATTGCCTTAAAAAACGGTGTCCGCAAGGTGTTTATCCTCGATGTAGATGCCCATTGTGGCGGTGGCACCTATAGTATGGTACACGATTATGCACACATCGTACACCTTGACTTATCTGTGCATCACTATGACCAATACCCACCCACGTCACCGCACCAATTATTGTTTGTCAATCATGCCAGCGATTATCTCACACGCCTGCAACAGCTACTGAGCTATGCAGAAGTTGATTTACAGGCTGGTGATCTGGTGATTTACAATGCCGGAATGGACCCCTATGAAGGCTGTGACCTCGGCGGGATGCCTGGCATAGATGGAGTGCTCTTGCAACAACGGGAAGCGCTGGTGACGGCGTGGATTCGTCGGCACCAACTGAACGTGGCAGCGTGTCTGGCTGGTGGGTATAACGGTGCGGATTTCTCCCATCAAGAACTCATCGCCATGCACGTCATGAGTGTCACGACGCTCTTGCAGTAAGCGTAATTGCAACAGTCCTTAGTGGTAGTATGTGTGACCGGCAAATTGATACCAAAACGGCGAGACGTGGGATTGGGTGGGATTGATATCCGGTATGGCAAAATCAATCACAGCCAGTCCCCGTGGATTGATCGTGGTCAAGGTTTGGGCAAATAACTGGGCAAGCAATTCGGCATCACTCTGCATCGAAATGTTTACGACCAGCACATTGGCACCCAACCCACTAGCCGTCTGAATGACGTGAGTAAACCAACGCTGAAATTTGCCCGGGTCAATGTGCAGAAACGGTCCTAGCCGCTGCGGATAATTGAATTGCGTGGTAATTGCATCGACATACCACGGCCGTGCCAGTAAATCACCCACATCAGTGCGAAATACCGGCAATTGTGGGGTGACTACGAGCGCATCATCAGCATTTTCACGTTGGCGATACAAGCCGTTTTGGATGACACAATCGGCAATCCCTGATGCAAACAATAACGCGTTGTCCGGCATGCGGGCAGCAATAGTCGCAGGATGGCACAACCACAACGGCGTAGCATTGACCAAGGCCACACGGTAGCCACGCCGATACCAGGCCGCGGCCACGGTCAATGCGGTCTGATTGTGGACCATTGTGACTGTTTGTGGGAAAGAACGCCGTGGCGACAACAATGCATCCACAGGGATCCGGCGCGTAGTAGCCCGCGTTTGGGCATGCGCCTGTGCAATCGAAACGGTGGCTTGATTGGCGGTCATATACCATCCCCGTGCGACGATTTCTTGCGTGGCAAATACCAAGCGTTGTTGCACAGTAGAGTGTATGTTGATCGAATCAACGTCAAGCGGGGGCAAATGAAGTGCAGGAACATTCATATCACAGCCCTCATATTCAGTAATTTCCCAAACCATTTTCAATTTCTGGGCATATCTTGTTTTAGCACGGAAAAAACGAATTATTTTCGGCATTTTTGACGAATTAGGATAATAGTTATGCTCAGGTGCCAATGATAGCAACACACCGCGATAAACAGCGTGCGCCGTAATATCAGGGAATAAGCGAAAGGAGCCGGTACACCGGCTCCTTTCGCTCACAAACCATTAAGATAACACTAACGAGTGCTATTTATTCTGGCAACAGCACAGTGTCGATTACGTGAATCACGCCGTTGGTGGTCATGACGTCAGTAATGATTACTTGGACGTTTTTGTTCAGGTACACTTTGCCATCTTTGACCGAAATGGCGATCGATTTACCAGCGAAGGCAGTGTCTGCCATCTTGCCATCGAGGGTAACCACATCGGCGGCCATCACGTTGCCTGAGACTACGTGGTAAAGCAACACATTCTTGAGGGTCTCGAGGTTCTCTGGCTTGAGCAGGTTTTCGACGGTGCCAGCGGGCAATTTGGCGAAAGCCTCGTCAGTTGGCGCGAAAACGGTAAAGGGTCCTTCGCCTTTGAGGGTATCTACCAGCCCAGCAGCCGTCACCGCAGCTACCAAGGTAGTGAAGCGACCATCGGCTACTGCGGTATCAACGATGTCCGCAAGCTTGGCTGGGGGCAACAATACCGTATCGATTACGTGGATCACACCGTTGGTGGTCACGATGTCGGTGATAATTACTTGCACGTTTTCGTTCAAGAAAACATTACCATCTTTTACCGAAATGTTGACGGCGCTGCCAGCAACAGTGTCGGCCGTTTTGCCATCGAGGGTGACCACATCAGCTGCCATCACGTTGCCTGAGACTACGTGGTAAAGCAAGACGTTCTTGAGGGTCTCGAGGTTCTCGGGCTTGAGCAAGTTTTCGACGGTGCCAGCGGGCAATTTGGCGAAGGCTTCGTCGGTAGGAGCAAAGACGGTGAAGGGTCCGGCGCCTTTGAGGGTATCGACCAAACCGGCGGCCGTTACTGCAGCCACTAAGGTGGTGAAGCGACCATCGGCTACTGCGGTATCAACGATATCCGCAAGCTTGGCTGGGGGCAACAATACCGTATCGATTACGTGAATCACGCCATTGCTGGTCACGATGTCGGTGATAATCACTTGCACATTTTCGTTCAAGAAAACGTTGCCGTCCTTTACCGAAATGTTGACGGCGCTGCCAGCAACAGTGTCGGCCGTTTTGCCATCAAGGGTGACCACATCGGCGGCCATGACATTACCAGCGACTACGTGGTAAAGCAACACATTCTTGAGGGTCTCGAGGTTCTCCGGCTTGAGCAAGTTTTCGACGGTGCCAGCGGGTAATTTGGCGAAGGCTTCATCAGTAGGAGCAAAGACGGTGAAGGGGCCAGCACCTTTGAGGGTGTCTACTAGCCCGGCGGCCGTTACAGCCGTCACCAGGGTGGTGAAACGACCATCTGCTACAGCGGTGTCAACGATATCCATGGCAGCGGGGACAGCAGTAGCAGGAACGACTGTTGCCGTAGGTGCGGCGGCAGGGGCGGCGCCACAAGCGGCCAAAACAAGCGAAGTGAACAACAATACGAACAGCGAACCAATTTGCAAACGTTTCAACGCAGCTCCATTTCATCCGGGTGATTATTTACCCAAGACTAACAATACTTGTACATACTTCATAAAATTTATCGTACATACATTAGTAACTATATGCAAAAAGTGTATATAGTCAAGCGTTTTTGGGCTCTATAATCAAACGCTCATGCAGTGATAAACATGGTTAAGGATATTGTTCTCACCAAAAAACAGGTGCATTCCCTGTCATTTTGGAGAAACGGTAGCAAAGAAATAAATGTATTCAGGCTGTTTTGAACGGCTATAGTAACAAAAAATCTGTGCTTGCGGTAGCATTTTTATTAATTGTCTAGTTACCACAACCAACATTGAAAGAAAAAAGTGTATCAAAATTGTATTCATAAACAGTTTTTATTCTCATCGCATAATCATCATATACTAAGCAAAGTAGACAGTTCACTTTGCGAATGCGCCCCCTCAATTACCTCATCTAATCGAAAACGAACATCATACGCGGTCATCGGCGTACGCGTGCGACCGCTACTGTTATCACAGGAATGTCGGTGTACGTGCGAGCACGGGGTTACGTCATGCGGTGTAATCGTTATACCGTAGCCACAAAATTACAATTTGACCCACCAAGGCACTAACGAGGGTGGCGCCTTGCGTTTGGATTTACTGGTAGTGCTGTTACGTACTGGCGCCGGCCAATCACGTATTTGCGGGTCGTTGATTATGTCATCTAACTGAGGTTGATTGGGTAAATAGTGTGTGAGTTGTTGGCGCAATACCGGCGATGCTCCATTGCGGATCAATGAATCGTGTAGGTTGCCCAACGGCTTGCCACGATGGGCTGCCACCACATGATGCATGATGGCCACTGTCGGTTTAAGGTGCATTTCTTCGACAAAGCGCGATACTTCGGGGATGGTGCTATTGGCTAGATCACCGGCGCGCGGACTGAGCGACACGCCGATATAGACTTCGCGCTTGGCGCGGGTGATGGCCACATAAAACAACCGCCGTTCGGTTTCGACTACGCTCCCGCCGCGGGTGGGCGGCGTAGCGCTCTTGGTTTTGTCCCATACCGTCAATTCTTCGCTGAGTAACACGGGCATATAGCCTTCGTGGGCGCGTGGGATAAATACATAGTCGTATTCGAGGCCTTTGGTGCGGTAAATGGTGGTAAACAATATTTGGTGCTCGAGTGGTGCACTAAAAGTATGATCAAGCCCTGCAAAATGGGTCACAAAATCACCGACAGCTAGCCCAGTACCCCGCGCATAGCCGATGAATTGATTGACACAATTAATGCGATCACTTGAATCAGCGCCATTACCATAATAATTATGGAAATGTTCCATGTAATTAGTGCTATCGACGATGATTTGCAAGGCCTGATGGGCCGGCTGGGAGGTACGCCACAATTCATCCACCCGCATCAATACGGTGATGAGTTGACTAATCCGCTCGCGACCAGGGCGGTTGAGTGGCGATTGAGTAGGATTGGTGAGACCATGGAGTAATTCCCCCAGTGACATGCCATAGCGTTGGGCATCAGTGAGTGATTTTCTGATGGTATCGAGGGCCAAATAACGGTTGGGCAGGTTGATAATCGCCATCAGCACCCGGCCGATTTGCTCATCGACCAAATCGTGCCATTGTTGGCCAGCCTTGAGGTAATCGACCAAAGTAGCAATTTCACGCCGCTCAAAAAAGGGTTTTCGCCCCAACACACGATAAGGAATTTTGCGGGCGAGGCAGGCGGCTTCGAGCCCTTGCAATTGACTAAACGCCCGCCCCAGCACTACCACTTGGCTGGGGTCTTGGGTGCGTTGCACCAATGTCACTAACTGGTTACACAGCATGGTGTCGAGTTCGCTGGTTTGTTCGGCCTGCTCATGCACCATAAAGACATCAGTGTGATGCAACACATTATGTGCAGTAAGCGGTTTGGCGACTCGACTGCCGTTGCGACTAATCACGTTGAGGGCAACTTGGGCGAGGAGCGGCCCAAACCGGAATGAATGTGACAAGGTGTAGTCGATGACTTGCTTGCCAAACACCTGACCCGTCATGGTCTGCAACATATAATCGGGGCGAGCACCACGCCACTCGTAGATAGTCTGATCATCGTCACCCACCACCATTACATCGGTATGGGGATTGACGAGGAGCTCGATGAGGCGTTGTTGGCCGGCATTGACGTCTTGGTATTCATCGACAATCACGTAGCGCAGATGACTGGTGATTTGATGACGAAACAAGGGGAAGTCGGTGAGAAGCGACACTACAATCGGCACAAAATCATCAAACCCAACAGCATGGCGTTTGTGTCGCTCGGCTTCAAAACGGATATAGACATCGACCAAGCCCGGTTCGCCGCTACTGGTGGCATGGTCGCGGTCGGGAGGGATGAGTTCACCCTTCCAGAGTCCGATGGCCATCAGCGCCATTTCAGCGTCGATGGTATTGAGAGGCAACACGCCTTCTTTTTCGAGGGCTTGGATTGTGCGATTGGCGAGGATACGACCCATCTCGCTGTCGTCAGCGGTCCACAATTCTTGGGGTTCGGGCATCAGTCCCACTTCGACGGCCCGGCGCATGATTTTGAAAGCAAACGAGTGAAATGTGTCGACACCGGGGTGTGTCGACTGATCAATACCGATATCGAGAAGCTTGGTGGTAAATTGTTGGCGCGCCAGCACGTTGAACATCACGATTTGGATAGCGTGGCGTGACGTACCAGATTGAAGTAGTTGATTGACCCGATGCGCCATGGTGGTGGTTTTGCCAGAGCCAGCCACCGCCAACACCCGGGCATGGAAGCCAGTGGGATGAGCGACGACGGCCTGTTGTTCGGAGGTGAGTTGGTGCATACTATTCATGGATTAATCATAGCATGGAGGGGAGGTTTTTTCAGGGGGAGTAGGGAGAAAAAACAGACAAACAAGCATAATCACGTCCCCCACCGCTGACTATCAGCAAGTGGGGGACGTAACATGTAGTTTTCACTAGCGGTGGTAAAAGGAGGAAAGATCCGGCCAAATCACGTTACTGACTTGTGCTTGGGCGGATTTTGGCAGCGGGTATGGGGTAGCTGATCTGGTTGGGGTTGATGGTATCGGATACGCGGTCACCGTCCTCGTGGAGGTCTTGGTGGCAGTTGGCGCTGACTGGGTCAATACAATACTCGTCTGGCTAGCCCGTACTGCAAACCATGTAGCAGTCAACGTCTGCACATAGAATGTCGGGCTTTTGCGAAACAATGCAGTCGCTGTTTTGGCGATAGCAGAGCGGGTAATCATCAATGGCGTGCGCGTAATCGATGGCGTATTTGTTTCACCATTATTCGGGGTAACCGTATACGTAATCGTAGCAGTCAAGGTTTGTGTAGCCGTCTGCGTTGCTGTGGCAGTATTTGTACGGGTATTTGTCGGCGTACTCGTATTGGTCGCCGTATTACTCGTTGTCGGGGTATTACTGGGCGTCAGTGTATTGCTGGGCGTCAGCGTTTTGCTCGGTGTCAGCGTTTTACTGGGCGTCAGCGTTTTACTTGGTGTCAGCGTTTTACTTGGTGTCAGCGTTTTGCTGGGCGTCAAACTCGGAGTCAACGTCATCGTGCCGGGCAGATAGGCGACAACTATTGTTAGCGTGGCCGGAATACGGGTTTTGGTTTGCCACGTGGCCGTTTTGGTGGCAGTCAATGTCACCGTAAACGTCGGTGATTTTGTGAGCGTGGCACTGGTCGTAGCGGTCAATACCACACTACTCGGATTGGTGTTGTTGTACAGCATCCCAATTGTGGCATGTGATAACGGCGCTGCATAAAGGAGCAAATCATCGAGTTGACCTTTGAAGCCACTCCCCGCTTCTGGTGCGCGTCCCACAAACAGGGTGCCACTATCACTGTAGGTGGCGGTGATTATTTGCGGGGTTTGGGCGTCTACTGACAGACCTAATTTGCCAGCAATTTTATCAAACCGACAGACATAGAAATGCCAATTGGTGTCACTCGCAATGCTCCCATTGATCTTTGTAGCTCCAATTGCACAGTATGGCTTATTATCACTATTAAAGCCGGCAGTAAAGCGTTTGGCTGCGGTCGTCCCGTGTACGACTACGATATTGTTGCTACTATCGCTGCGTTTAGCCCAATATGCCACCGTAAAGCCGTTGGTGAATAGTGGGTTTTCACTCAGTTGCATTTGTTCGGTGCCGGTAAAGACCAATGCTTCGTCGTCATGACTGCCAATCACTACTTCCCCACATGCATTGGTGCCGGTACAGAGTAAGCGGGTACGATTGGGGGCCAGGCTTTGGAACGCAATATTATCGAAATTCACATCAACGATCCGATCCCCAGTAGGCAGATTGGTACCGTCTTGGAGTTGGCTATCGGTCAATGCAACTTTGTGGATGACGATGTCATCGAGGCTCCCTACCAAACCACTGGCATTGTCATTGCGCCGCCCAATCACGACTGGTGCCGCAACACCACTAAATGAGGCGCTAGCGACATCACTCGCAACAACGATGCCATCACGATAAAGCTTGCGGACTAAGCTTGTTTTATCAAAGGTACAGGCGTAGTGGTGCCAATTATTATCGGTATACCAGCTGGTAGTGCGGAGATCATTACCATAAAAGCTACAGTAGATACGATTTTCGGTATCCATACCCATCGTAAAATATTTAC
Source organism: uncultured Roseiflexaceae bacterium (assembly GCA_903889425.1). Lineage (GTDB taxonomy): Bacteria > Chloroflexota > Chloroflexia > Chloroflexales > Roseiflexaceae > UBA965. The sequence continues at coordinate 26,081 of CAISXI010000325.1, forward strand.
TTTGGGCAAAGGTAGTACCGATACTCAGCGCAACATCATTGGTATTGACCCGGTCACGCCGCATCCAATAGCTTACCGTAAAGGATGTCCCCGTCAAATTAATCGTCCCTGTACTATTGAGCTCATCGCCACTTGTGTCGTTAAATCGGGCAGCCCGCTTGCGCATACCATTGGGGTCGCTTTGCGGGCACGCAGTGCTGGCCGCACAGGTATATGGGCCAGCGGCGCCTGTGTATTGCGTGACCAAGGCACGGTCATTCATGCTAAACCAACCAATTTGGTTTGCCACAATGGCCGCATCACTCGGTCGCATCGTCAGGGTTGGAATCAGCTGCGGGGACTGGGTGGGGATGCGTGTAGGCATAGTAGTACCTACGACTGGCACATCCTTGGTCAGCGCCACAACGATACCTGCGCCGGCACGGATTGCTACCACATTGCGGTTGGCATTCAAGGTAGCGAGTTGACTACTCGTCCCACTCGGCACATCCCCCCATGCCACGAGCGTCCCATCGTCACGTAGGGCAATACTCGATTGGTCACCGGCGGCAATTGCAACGACACGCGACTGTGCGAGGTACGGCACATCGGCTTGACCGCTGTCGTGTTGCTCGGCACCCCAGGCCACGACCCGACCGTCACCACGTAGCGCGAGCGCGTGGTAGCGACCAGCAGCGATTTCGACTACTCCACTTGCCAGATTGGGGGGAGTCAACAATCCTTCATCGTTCGAGTTGGCCCATACTTGGACCAGCCCATCGTCACGGAGTGTTACCGCGAAATCTGGACCGGCGGCAATATGGCGAACCATTGCTGGCGAGGTGATAGCAAAGCGATTTGACCACACCTTACCGTCACCCCGCAACAGGACGATATGGCCATCATTAGCGCGTAATTCATTGATATTGCGGGCAAAGGAAGGAGGGATGACTGGGGCATTTGTCCCCCACGCAATCACGGTATGATCGCGTTTGAGGACAGCACCAAATTCATCACCAAGTGCAACAGCCTGGACATTCACCGTCACCGATACTGGCAATGTTTGCCCTGAAATACTTGCCGATTCATTGAGGGTTAATGAGTTGTCGTTATGCACAATGGCAATCGTATCGGTCGTCACTGCCACATCACTGATATCGGTCGCACTTAAGGCAGGAATATCTCCCAGTGGCCAGGTACTATTGCCGTCATAAGTTGGCAATGTGCCAAATACTGGCAAATTAGGAATTTTGCTATATGGCGTATTTGACGGCGTCGGCACGGCTGTATTGCTCAGTGCAATGTTTGTCGATAATGCCGCACTAAAATCACTCCCACCCACCACCAGAAACGGATTGAGGATATTTGTGGGGGCAATGGTTTGCGAATTGGTGTTCAATCCCCACCCTTGGATAGTGCCAGCGTTACTCACGCCAAGCAAGTGATAATTCCCAGCACCAATCCGTTGAAATGCGGTGGTAGGAATCGTTTTTTGACCAAATCCATCGTCACCATACACTCGGACTTGACCATCAGCCAGCAACACCATGCTATCTGCATTGCTTGCCGCAATATCAACGGCATTCGTGAGTGCAGGGATTGTGGTTTGCCCGCTATCATTGCGTCCCCACGCCACCACCGAGTTATTTCTCAACAGGGCCACGGTATGCCAACCAGCAGCCACCACTTTGGCAACCCCCATCAAGCTTGAAGCAGCCGTTTGCCCATAGCTATTATCACCCCAGCTGACAATGGTACCGTTTTTGCGGAGTGCCACCACGTGGCGAATCCCAGCACTCACTTGCACTACATCGGTGAGACTGGCAGGAATCGTCGTTTGCCCATAGGTATTGTCCCCCCACGCCACGAGGGTGCCATTGGCACGCAACGCCAATGAAAAATTCGCACCCGCAGTGACGGCAACGACTCGTAACGGGTCAGTCGCCACACGGGCGGTAGTCAGACTACTCGGCACATTAATCTGATTGGCGTCGTTATCCCCCCAAGCGACGACTTTGCTATCGCTCCGAAGCGCCACGATATGTCGACTACCCGCAGCAATACTTATCAATCCTTGGGTTGCCGATACAGGAATGGTCGTGATGGCACTACTGCCACCCCACACACTCAACTTACCGATGGTATTTAATTCTTGGGGTAACCGGATACTCAGTGCCGGTATGGGGGTATTTGTACTGACACTCACAGAATTTATCGTTGATTGTAGTGCGATACCCGCATTATGACTCGGATGAACACCCAATTGAAGCACACGATTGGGTATGGAGCTGGGAATACTCGCCCCATCGTGTGGCAACGCAGTAATCAGACCATTGCGTTGTACAATTACAATTCCCCATTTGGCAACAACCAATGATTGCATTGCACTCATATTCGCGATACGCAGACAAGGACAATTACTCGTCACCGTATCCATCGTTATCGTCGCCGCCGTCGGGGTGATATCGGCGATATCACCCCACACCACCAGCTCGCCGGTACTACGGACTGCGCCATAGACATTGCCACGGGCAAAAATCGCCGTAATATCATTCGCCACCATACTCGGTAACGCTGGCCCGCCCCATTGGTATAGACTTCCGGTACTATCGAGTGCGAGGGTGCTATCACTGCCAGCCGCTACGGCAACAATTATTTTGCCAGTAAGGTCACTAGGAATCGTGCGTTGACTTGCAATACCCGCCACTACCACCGTGCCGTTGGCCCGGAGCAACGCAGTATGCCGATCACCAGCGGCGATGTGCACCACATCGGTGGGTAATGAAACGGTTGACGACAATACGTTGGAAGTAGCATCACCCCACAACACCACCGAACCATCACGTTTCAAGGCGACACTATGTGAGATGCCGACACTGATTTGAATTACATCATTGAGATTCGCAGGAATCGTTAATTCGCCCTTGCGATTGATGCCCCAACCAATCACGTTGCCGCTCGTCGTGAGTGCCAAGGCATGACGTGCGCCCATGGCGAGTTGTGCCACATTGGTAATCGCCCCTGCGGGGACTGCATGTAAGCCTGAACTCGCATTTCCCCATGTGGTCACCTGGCCAGCCACGACCGGTACTTGGCGTTGTGGCGTGGGGAGACTAATCAGCCGGTTTTGGGTGGTGGCTATCTGCACGCCACCGATTACAATCGAAATCACGAATGCGGCAATAATGGCAATTGAAAGGTGCTGTTTCATGATGTGCCTCCTTAACGGCCACTACTTGCGGGCGGTGCAACGGGACTCGAATTGGATAACAGCGGCGTATATAACCGATTAAAGGTTTGATTACTCGTAAACGTACCCGTGTATGTTTGCGTCCCTTGCGTATTTGTGGCAGTCAAGGTGTAACGGTAGCGCCGGCCTGGAATCACTCCCGTAAAGACCGCTGTCCCGGTATTGAATGAGACCGCCGCATTGACTTGTTGTGATTTGGTTTGTGTTGCCGTTTGATTCACCGTAATCACTTGTGCAGGCACATCAAAATTACCATTTGTCTGATAGATCTCGATTCCTGACAACGCGAGCACTTCGTTTGTGCCTTCAAGCTGTAGTCGTACATACTTGCCGGTAATCCCAGGTGGCAGATCCAATACCATATTCACATCAACAGTATCAGTGACATAGTGCCAATTCCAATCTGCGCTACTGAATGTCGTATTAGGATTATCACTGACCATCACATGCAATGATGTGGTTGGCAACAAACTAATGCGGGGGCTACCTATTATGATTTGATTCACCGGTACAGACGTTGCACCGAGCGGATATTGCCACCAGGGATTCGTTTCTAGAGTGGAAATGAATGACGTGGCGGAATTATTATCCGTAACATAATCAACATTACTCCCCTGGACAACACTCGATGCGGTGGGAGATTGCCCCATTTGCACCAAATCAGTACCACATTCGTCGGCTGGAGTACAGTATGAGTAGTTGAGGGCGACGGCACTCGCACCACCTTGTTTCACAAAATCTGTCTCACCCCAGGCCACGACCTTGCCACTACGCGTCACCGCAGCACTCGATGCACCACCTGCTGCCACAAAGATTACATCTGACAAACCTTCAGGAATAATCGTTTGACCTGCAGAATTTTCACCCCAAGCGACCACTGTTCCGTCTTCTTGCAAGGCCACGACATGTTCGGCCCCAACAGCGATTTGTGTCACTGTTTTGATGGTTGACGGGATGGCAAGATGGTTGTTGATGGGACTACCCCACGCCACCACGGTACCGTCGTTGCGTAACGCCACACTAAAGTCTACACCTGCTTGCACCTGTGCTACGCCATACAAGGCTTTCGCCGGAATCGTAATTGGGTAATTAGGGCTGCTTGGGTCACAATATGCGGGGGGATCATTATCTGGATCATCAAGATCTTCACACACATCATGCCACCATGCGATAACCTTACCTGTACTCAGTAACGCCACATTATGCCGATACCCCGCATCAACACCAATGATTTTCCCGTTTTGATATGTGGTATTCAGTACAACTGTTTTGACCACGTGTGGATCGCCTTCAGGTCGGTAATATTCCGTAACCCGCCCTGCACGATCTAAGGTGAGCAAGTAATTATCCCAGGCATATTGTTCGGCAATCGAGAATTGCACCACATTGGTTATCGGAGTAGTACCGGCAATTTCATTCGATGTCAACAGATGATCAGGATCAGTATCAATCGGCCACGTATACAACACACCGTCATGATCAAGTGCTGCCGCAATGTCGTTATTCATGTCCAGCTTGGTAATCTGCTTGGTTTGAATAGCCGCAGGAATTGCCGTCTGCAAGACGGTATCACTCGTACCATCATCCTTCCAGCCCTGTACCACTGTGCCCGTATACGGCGTAGTGATGCTACTATCGAGTGCGATTTGGGCATTCACTGCGGTCACCGCATACCCTGTATCTAATTTGTAGCGAATCGTTTGTTCATTGGCATTGAGACTACCTGTGACTTGGATATCACGCATACTCGGCAGTGTTTTCACCGGCACATTGATGGTGTATTCATCACTTCTTCGTAGATTGCCCACCGCATCACGTACTACAAATTGCACTCGGTAATTGCCAGGAGCATACGTTGTCGTGTCGAGTGGCATATTCCACGTATAGGTGCGTAATGCCCGATTCAGTAGGTAATTGAGGCGCTTGACATCATTACTCGTTGCATCAACTGGAGTTAGCGCAATCGTGGCAACTTGGGACGTACCGGCATAGACATTGGCCGTCAACGATTGGATTTGCCCACCATCACTAATCGTCCCTTGGAATGGGACGCTGGCAGTGCTTGGTAATACCGTCACGGCATTTTGGAAGACCGTGATACTTGGCGCAACGGTATCAATCCGAATCGTCGTATTTTGCGCATTACTCACGTTGCCAGCAACATCCTTGGCCCAGAATTGGATGCGGCGGGTAACGTTATCTTGATTGGCAGTATTGGCGAGGGTATATGTCCATGGCGCATTGACGCTTTGGTCATTGGTTGCACTTGTCATTACCAACTCAGCACCCGTAATATTCCCATTCGTCCCGTTGCTGGTACGATCACAGGCTAGCAGCGCCCATGTACCATTCCCCGGTTCGCTGGCAAAATCTGCCAGCGTGCCATCTGGTTTCACAAGTTTATACGTTGCACCAAGTGCAGTCGTCCCTGTCAGTGTGGTACTACCAGCCACGGCGGTATCAGCAAATGTGGCACGAATATTGACTCCGGCACCGCGGTCGGTATTCAACAAGGCCACCCGCGTACCACTCGGCGATTCGAGCCATACGTCAACTTCGTTGGCCGCACCATGGGCAATAGATGTATTGACCGTCAATGCCCCAATCCGACTGGTACCTGCGGTAGTGACGTTAATCGGATACCGGGTATATCCTTCTAGATCTGTCGTGGCACAGGGTTGCGCGGCAATTGCCATAGTGGTAGCCACTGTCGTTGTGTAGGTTGTCGTGGGACGGATTTGGCTCGTAGTTGAGGCAATCGCACAATTTGCTTGTTGCTCATCACACACCATCATGTCGGCAGTACTCGTGGTGTCACTCAACAAACCACTTATTTGAATAGTTTTACCACCGACATACGTCGCACCGAGCAAGTTAATTGACGCGGCATCAAGTTGGAAGATTGGCTTGTCGCGATCTATTTGGGCGCTATACCAGGCACTCCACGGACTCAATTGATTGTAGGTATCACTTGCACGCACCCGATAATTCATCGTTGTAGCTGTACTTGGTACCGTAATCGCACACCGCCATTGTCCAGCAACTGCAGCACCACACCCGATAGCAGTCGTCGTACCGCTATCAAAGCGATATTCAAGTTGGACATTAGGAACCGTAGAATCATCCTTCACGCTACCCGTAAGTACCACATTACCGGTACGGACTACTTGTTGGTTGTCGGCGTGAATCAGCGTCGGTGCTTGGGTATCGATACGAATACCTGCATTGAGCCATTCAATGGTACGTGCCGTACTATTGAGTGCGGTAGCGCTACTATCATCGGTGATGCGCACTTCGATTTTGGCTACCGTACTCGTTTTCATACGATCAGCATCCGATGGTTGCGATTTACGGGGGTCAATTTTGGCGCGTACTATCACTGATTGGGTACTATTCGCGGGGATACGATCAATTTTGACGACTTGGTAATCGTAGTAGTTAGGATTGGCGACGGTATGATAATCATACACATTCCCACTAATAATCCCGGTGGTTGCCCCTGCATTCACTGTCCCAGTCAACCAAATACCACCATAGGTCCGTACAATGCCATACAACGGACGGGTCGGACGATTGCTGGTGTTTTGGATTTGTAGCGTATACGTGACAACTGAATTATCACCAACCACTGGTGTTTGTTGGCTCACCAAAGTATTGGCGAAGCCTGCCAAAATCGCAGAACCGGCTGTGGTTGTGTCAGCAAGTTGACTGACTGTTTTGCACCAACTATCACTGGTCAACACCGCACACATTGCCTGAGTTTGCATGATGGCATTGGCGATGGCATCGGGGTCGGTATTGGCAAAATTATCGATAATTGTGCGTTGATAAGTACCACCGGGTGTACTAGTCAGACTCGACACTACTTGGGTGGTGTCAGGGTTGGCCGCATCTTTGCGTGGGCAGACCCCATCACCAAGGGTAGACCAACTATATCCGTTGAGCAACGGTGTCAAGACGATTTTGTCCGTTCCACGATCAAGCCGGGTCGGGTTGGTGGTTGGGAATACGGCCCATGGCAACAAGGCTGTTTTGGCGCTTGCAAACGCCACCATCCCAAATGGTTGACCAATGGCATAGTTGATTTGACTGAATGGAATCCGCAAATCTGTCTGATTAATACTATTTTGGGTGCCATAACGGAATTCTGGCAGCATTGATGCTCGCACCCAACTACTCGTCCCACTATCCCACCGCAACAGCGTAACCGTGTCGCTAGATTGCACGTGAATCACATAGTCGGCACCTTGGATAGTCGTGGCCCGTGGTTGTGCTTGTTGGGCATTCAGCAGGCGAGTCGCCCAACTCGCGGCACTGTTACTCAAACCGATGCTACGACCTGCCATGTTGACAGGCAAAGTCACAAAGGCATCACCAAGCGCCACGCTGTCAGACAGCGTCTGGGTGTATTTGCTAGGGCGATAGGGTTGGACAGTCCCACCGTCAACGCTATCGAGGTAAATAAACAAATCACCGTCGACATTCCAATCGGCTCCTTGCCAATTGATGCGCAGATTCTGACTATCCCATGTGGTAGTAAACCGTTGCAGTCCTTTGACGTTGCTTTCGCCGAGGGTAGCACACCCATTTCCGAGCCAGCCACGATAAATTTCATTTGTCGTGGCGATTTGGGTATAGTCGGGGGTTACCGCACTATCGACATAGACGATGGGTAATGCAGTAACGCCTTCATTCCCGATACTATCGCGTAAACGGAGTGAGGGTACAATCCGGCTCCCTTCACGCGTCAGCATAGCAGGGCTGCGATTACCCAACGTCACACTGGTGGTCAATGATTGTGTATCGGTGATGGTTTGGACGGTATATTCCAAAACTTTGAGTGGTACTGATACCAAATCACGTAGTTGTGTCCAGCCCACATGCAAATCGAGATTATTGGTGCGCGTCACCGGTATATTTGCGGTAATCGGGGTAATCACGCCATTCACAGCTGCGTTGGTCGCTCCATTCACCACCACCGGGGGGTCGTTGTCGATTTGAATAAACGTATTCAAGATAGTAGTATGTTGGGCACTGTCTGTGGCAATAATCGACAACGGCAACGTCGGCGTTATGACCCCAACAGTACCTTGAACAATGGCTTCGGGATAAAACACACTGACATTGGTGACATCACCAACTCGGGCATCTGAATTCCCGATTTGGCTGCCCGTCAAGCGATTAATTGTCTGTATGCTCACCAAATCACTGACATCGGTAATTACTAGGCGTGCCGTAATAATCCCGTCAATGATGCGATTGAAACCAATGAACTTATCAATCAACGTAATTTGGGGTGCTACATTATCGACAAAGAATGTATAGACCGGCGTTACCGTCTGCTTTGGGGTAATCACATCACCCGCGAGCAAGTTTTGGAGATTATCAGTGGTTAAGGCATCAGAAAAGACTGCGATGTCATCCACCATGACATTGGTTGCCGCACTATTAAGTGGCGCTGCACCCAGTACCAATGCCGCATTGGTAAACAGCCCTGGACCAGCCATAGATTCAACCAATGCGCCATCGAGATAAATCATTACGGTACTAGAATCAGTTACCACACTTGATACGACCGTAAGCAAATGCCACGCAGTATCGGGAATCGACACTGGACTCGTTTGGGTAATCCCACTGGTATCAACCAACGAGGTATTGATCTGATTACCCGCACTATCGTAATCAAACCACAATTTCAACGCTGGATCACTTCCGGTGAGCGGAGCAATGGTAGCAATCCGGCCTGACACACCATTACTAGGGATTTTGATCCGCATACTCACCGATCGAGAAGTTTCCATCGTTTGGGTAATGGCATAGCCCATGCGAATCCCATCGGTTGCACTACTCAACTGAAGTGCATTCCCGGTGAACCCGCTAACAATTGCCGGGCAGGTAATCCCCGGCGCAGTATTGCCGGCAATACAACTGTCACTGCCAACGGTATGGAGCACATCCGTAATTGGCAATGTTGCCTCGATAATCGGTGCATAATATTGCGTTTTGGCCGTCAACAGGTTATTAAAGTTGTTAATCCCCTGTACGGTGTGACTCGTTTGGGATAGCCCAGTTAATGTAGTATCCGTTTCCACTGCCGCCAGCGGATCACCGCTGGGGGCAGTCCAGACTGTTTGCGGCGCATTACCATCTATTTTCATTTGAATGGTTTGGACACCACTCGGTGCTTCGGCATGGAATGTCAATGACTGCGTCGTGGTGGTATAGGCATTGGTGACATTGATAATCTGCACGCTCCCTTGCGCCGGGGCTGTACGTGACAACCGCAAGGTGTTTCGTGAGCGTGGCGCCTGTTCCGTACAATTCCCTGCTTGGTCACACAAGCGCGTCTCCAAGCGGCGGTCAGTCACGACAAATGCCTGTAATTGACTGGCTTGGCCACTATTGGCCATCGTCAAAATACTATTGTTGCTACTCACCACCCGTTTGACATTGGCGTTGGTAATCAAGGTATCACTGCGCAACGTCGGAGTAATGGAGTCAGTACTAATCATACTCAAGCGGAAACGATTGGCATTTGAGCTATCAGCACTCAATGCCACGACATCCCCACCAAGGTAGGGGGTCACATCCAAAATACGATACGGCGCTACATCTTCAGTACTCGTTGGAACGATGTGTACGTAGTTACTTTGCGCGACAATCGGATTAATCAGCGTCGCTTGCCCAGCAGCAATCGACGAAATCACCGGCACAATCCGCATCGTATTTGGCGAGGTTGGTTGCATCCCTTCGGTATAGGGTTCATCATCGTCAAGCACAATTGCCGTCGTGTCTTTGAATATCACACGATTGAGGTAACTACCCGTACGATATGACGATTTATACTGCATCGTGCCGTTCGGGTTGACTTGCCAAAACGCGACGCCACCGATACCCTGTGCCAAAGCCACAATATCGTAGCTCGCATCCATATCGTAACTTGTAACCGAGGCATCGAGCGAGGTACTGGTGATTTGGGTAGGTTGGTCGGGATTCGATACTTGCACACTAATAATCTGTTGCGGCGTACTGTTGACTAACAGCTGCAAGAAATTATCTGTGTATACACTTGCATCATAATAACTCGTCAACGCACCATCTTGGAGCGTTGCCCCCGTAGCAAGTGGGACTGCGACACTGCCACGTAGTGTCAGCGTACTGTTATTGGTGGGAATATCAAAAATTGTGATAATTACCCTGTTGGTCGGCGTATTGCTCGTACTTAATGCATAAAGTCGATTTTTATTGCGACTCATCAACAACTGTAGCACTGTACCCACTACTGGTAGCGAATTTTGCACGAGGTTGACGGTGTTTTGGGTATCGATGACACTTACGGTATTTACCCCACCGGCATAGGCATACCGTGACCCGAATACAATGCTCTTGGTGGTACTAATGGGTTGGGCAAGTTGTTGCACCACATCTGGCGTGTCGCCATAGACACACCCGCCATCGAGGTGCGTTGGCTCAATGAACGATCCGTCAAAGGCACTGCTCCGTACGCGGTACCACAATGACGTCGCCACCGAAAGCGTTTTTTCAAAACGTGACCCACACGGTGTTTGCAAGAGATTGACATTGAGATTACGTTCGTCGATTTGCACGGTATAGCTGTACAAATTCGTATTTGCGATGGGGATTTCACGAGCTTTAACGTCGGGCGCACGGGTATCGATACGGCCATCCCACAATGTTTGCTCACCCACACCCACGCGGGTATTATCATTGCGGTCCGTGGTAGTGCTTTGAATTTTGGCATCAATCTCGAGCCCACTCGGCAATTGTCGTTGCCAACTAAAGCCATCTTCACGGGCTGTCAACGCACTTGCGCGCCAGCTCATCGCCCCCAGCGTGGTGATGTTCACCGAAGTCAAGTCATGCCGGTACAGCCGGAAGTCGTCGATGCTGGCCGTCGTGCTGTTTAAATTCAGTACCAGTGCCTGATTGATTTCAATTTCAGGCAACGCTAATACTTGGTTTGGTCCTTCGATTTGGACACGTACAAAGCGACCCATGGTACCGTACGGTAATTGAAGTACCGTAATAGCCCCAAGATCACCAGGAATAAATGTATGCCAGACCGCACTACTATCGGCCGTACTGTAACTCGTGTTGGCATCATTACTCACGATGACATGCAGACGATGCAATGTAGTTGCGCTATCGGGAATATTGCGGATGACAATTTGATCAATCCGGACTGGATCTGTACCTAGCGGGTATTGCCACCACGGGTTTGTTTCAGAGTTGGTGGTAAATACCGTGGTCGCATTACTATCTGCGGCATTGTCGCGATTACTGCCGGTTGCAGTGCTCGATGCCGTCGGTGATTCACCAGTCTGTACTAATTTAGTCAGGTTATTAGTAATCGTGTCATTACCACCCGTTGCCACCGTACCCGTTATCACGTTTTGACCATCCACCCACAAGGCCATGGTTTTCCCATCAGAATTCATCACCACATGCATAGGTGTCGTAGTCTGGGTAATCACATCACCCGTGGTAATGCTTTGGTTCCAATGGCTGAATTTCAGCTTAGCGCCGATTTTTTCGAGCACAAATGCGCCGTTTGCCCCAGAGGCACTCCCCTCACGATTACGGGCAATCACGCCACTACTCGACGTACTATTAAACTTCAGCCATGTCGAAATGCTCCACGGCTCGTTGGGATTGACCCAACTCAAGCCACGGCTATCGATGTGATTGACCACCGTCGTCGCACCGCTATTCAAGGCGCCACTTCCCACCAGACCTGGGGTGGCTTGGGTGTTGCGGTAATTGGATGGCTGGGCAAACAACGAATCATCGGGTCGCGTGCTATCCGCACTGGTATCGATTGTGTCAAAGGTTTCGAAATACACTGGGCCGTTGCCAAAAACCAATGACCGTAATTGATTCATATTGAATGCCGTCGTAAACACCCCGACATCATCAATCATGGCACCTTTGGCTGCCACAAATTGCCGTACAGCACCGAGGCTCAAATTGGCGTTTTGGAGCAGTCCTTGAATGGTAGCGCCCCCTACTTGGGCATTATCGAGATACGCCGCCACCGTTGTGGTCGTCGTCAGCGCGTTGGTGACGAGACTTATGGTATGCCATTGATCATCAAGGATGGTCATCGGCAACACCGTGGCAATAGCAGCAGTATCACTAATGGTGGTGCTGACCTGTTGGGTGATTGCGTTGTAGTTCATGGCAATGCGTACTGCCGCACCACTCACATTCGGGGCAATCGTCAGCAGTCGGCCACTTTGGCTGCCAGTCGGAATTTTGACACGCAGGCTATACGTTTTGCCGGTATTTTGCGTTTGCGTAATGGCATAGCCCATATAGACGCCATCGGTTTCTTTGCCGAACTGCATGGCATTGCTAGTAAACCCAGCCACAATCGTAGGACACGAGATCCCTGGCGCCGTCAAGGCACCATTACACACCGCACTCTTGAGTGAACGCATCACATCAACCACCGGCAACACACTCTGGTTGAATGGCACGAAATAGTCAGTCACGGGGGCGAGGTTATCGTTTTCGGCAAAGCCATCATCGCGTACCGCAAAGCGTGTTTGGTGCAGGGTGGTGCCGCTCCCATTGGCGACATCTTTGCCGATGAGATCACTCGGTGTCAAGAAGTTGGATGACACCATAATGTTGTCGAGGTAGCCACGGAAGGGGTCTTCCACAGCCGCAGAATTCATGCCAGAACGAATCGCCCCGATCAACAAATCATCGGCTTCGGCAGGAGTATCAGCATCGACAAACGACGTTTGCACCAATGGCAACATAGCGGTATAACTGGTACCAACTTGCAGACCCATTTTGCGGTCAGCTTCGGTATAAATCAGGTTGTACCAGGTATCTTTCACGAGTGGCGGAGTGCTAATGGTTTTGTTGCCACGGTAGACCGACACCGTATAACCGGTACCGTTGAGCATCTTTGTGGCCTTGACACGGATGCGTGGGTTACTCGCGATACCACTACTCAACAACGTGCCTGAATCATTTATTTTGAATTGCATGGCAATACTAAACACGTTATCAATCGCCCCAGTGGCATTGTGCACACTAATAAATTGATTCGTGCCTTCAATATTGAAACGGGCAATCCGTTGACCGTTCGTCATGTCGTAGGCAACAGTGGGACAGGTACTACAATCACTGACATAGCGGGTATTGGCGCGATTATCGAACTCTTTGTCACCATCATCAGACTCGAAATCGAGCTTGACCCGCAAGCCACGTTGCAAGGCAGGACGTCCGTCATACAGGTCTGACACACGCCCAGTAATGCTGTTATTGGTCAGGTTACTCGGACCCACCAAATACAAATTAGCCGTGAGCGGAGAGGGGTTGACGATGACGTCGTGCGGGGGTGCACTGTCGATTTCGATCGGGTTTGCCGTCCCTGCCAACGCCAACGTGGCCTGATTCCCCATTTGGTCTTTGACATTTACATCTAAGAGGTAAAATCCATTGGGATTCGCCAACGGAATCGCCAAATCGCTCTGCCACTTACCATTGACGACTGCCGCCGGTGTCGATTTCACAATCGTCGAACCATTGACGTTTTTGAGGGTCAGTGCCACTTCTTTGACACCACTCCCGGCATAATTCCCCGAATTTCTCAATACCGGATCACGCACGTCAATCCGCAGGCGTAGCAATTGGGTGTTGCTGCCAACCTCGCTGGTGGTGGTGTAGGGGACGGTAGTAGGAATACCAGCAATCGACATCTTAGGCAATAATAATGTCGCCGTCGGTGCAGTGGTGTCAATAAACACGGTGCCACTGCCAATCGCCGCAGTCTGACTCAAGCCACGATTACTGACGGCGTCATAGACGGTCGTCGTAACATCGTATCGGCCTTCACTATTACTTGGCAAAAACGGACAGTAGGTGACTGCTTTGGGGTCAGCCTTGTCATTAATGGTATCGCTACAGACCGGAGTGCTTTTGAGCTCGATGCCACTCACTATGGTATCGACCCGCGATATAGCCGAGGTGGCATCGCTGGCACTGATTTGGAACATCTGGCCCGTCCCTGGGGCATATTCGGGGGTGGTCACCGTCACGACGGGATTATCGGCATCGACCGTTACACTACCCATCGCCGTATTGACCATGCTCTGGGCATATTGCATGCGTGCGCTGGCAAAGTGGTAATAGCCGGGGAGGCTGCCTGGCGTCAACGAGATATCATCAATATCGCCAGTAAATAGATTTACCGGATTGCCATTGGTATCGATTCGACCACCGATAAACATACGATAACTTGAATTAGGTGTCACATTAAAACTGGTGTTCCTATCAAGGTCACTGGCCCGGTCACTGCCGTTGAGATAATACTTAAGGGCTCCACCATTATTCCAACTCATGCTAAGCACATTCCATGTCATGGGCAGTGGAGTATTGGCGGTATAGGTAACTAGATTAGAAGCATTATCTTTTGCCGTAATCTGCAACTGGCGCGCTGAATTTATCTCAACCTTTAAGCCGATATCACCACTAGGCGTCCCATAATAAAACACTGTCCCGGCAGCTTTGGGTTGGAGCGTTAGTTGCATGGTGCCACCCACGTCGTTCGACATTGCAGACATGATGCTATTGGGGTTCTTGACTTCGAGGATCGACGTCGTGCCATTGAAGCTGGCAGCCAAACCGTTTTGGCCAGCGACCCCAAACATTGGACACGTCGCCGTAGCAAACACACCGATACAGGTTGCCGCCGCACTATACCGGGCAATGCCATTCCGCGTTTGATTGCTCTTGGGCGAGGTCAGCGTACCAAGCACGGCAGTACTATTGTCTGGGAGGCGGGTTTGTTGGACGTTGTAATCTTCGAAATCCAACGCCCAATTCGGTTCCATCGTCAACGGTTTGCTCGGAGTAGGCACAAACACGTTATCAGAATCTTTACTCACCGTCAGATTATCGAGATAACCACTATAGCCATAGCCGATTTTGAGGTCACCAATTGGGTCATTTTGCTGTTCATAGATATGGGTAAGCGCTGCAGGGTTCGATGCCAAATTACGACTGGTAAAGGCACCACCATTCACGGTAATGCTTTCACTATTCAAATCTGTTTGCACGGTAATGCGTGACCATTGCCCGAGTGGTACGACTTCAGTCGAAATCAACACTGTACTCGGCCAATCATAGCGGCGATATGCGGGGTCGGTAACGTTGATCAACTTGTGCGGGAGATTAGGGATCTTACTATCCCACCTAAGAATATCGGACCCTTCAAATCGCTGATTCACCGCATGTTTGACAGTGATATGGCCGGTAGCATCCAAACCAATTTCCATCAATTTATGATCAATGATTCTGCCACCATATGCAGTCGGTTTAATCCAAAAGTCAAACTTGGCCGGAACTTGCGACTGACCTGCAGGTGTGCCGCCTGTCAAAAATTTCATAAACTGGGTATCGGCAGGTACTGTCAACCATTGGGCAGAATCAATACTATAACTACGTGTCCGTCGATAACAATTTGAGTATGGTTTTAGTGGTATATTTGCAATATAAAATTGAGGATGAAAATTATGTAGAAAAGCTCGAACCTCTCTCGAAAAAGGAAAGTCACATACCGTATTTGCGGTAGGCAGTATCTGCGCCGGGTTCCACCAATACCAAAATCCATGACCAGGAGTTCCACTCGGAGGATTCGTAGATTCTTTAGGCAGCTCATTTTTGGGCGTACTATTAAACCACAGCGCATTCCC
The DNA here is from genome assembly GCA_903889425.1 of uncultured Roseiflexaceae bacterium. Classification (GTDB taxonomy): domain Bacteria; phylum Chloroflexota; class Chloroflexia; order Chloroflexales; family Roseiflexaceae; genus UBA965. The sequence goes on from CAISXI010000325.1 coordinate 42,041, forward strand.
CGTCACCCCTGGCACACCACTTTGAGGACAGGTGCCGGGTTCACAATTAACCACGATGTTATCGGTACGTGGCATGTTAATAATATCTCTAAAGTTGCTCGACAGCGCTGGCTCATCGAATGCCAATTGCATTTGGGTGGTAGGTCCAGCCGTACTATCGTGCTCGAAATCAAGATCACTCTGGACGACTTTGACGCGTGCCTCGGCATTATATGTCAGCACATCAGTGCGAGGCGTGATACCACTTACACTCGTGCCTTGGCTCCCCAGCAAACTACTCGCAATCGCACTAATGCTGGCATCATTCAAGACTGTTTTGTAGATACGGAAGTTGACCAGATACGGCGACTGCCCAGCCAACGCCGAATGAATGGTAACCGGATCTTGCAAAGACAGCGTTTGGTCATTTAATACCGCACTCATCGGGGCATTCCCTGATTGATACAGCGTAATCCGGTATTGTTTGAGCTTGGGCATCATGGTCAAACTCAACACTGCTAACCCAGGGGTAAGTTCACGTGAAATCACCGCAGCCACATTGGGGTCGGTAAAGAACATCAGCCGTGGGCGACATGAATCGTCCAAACCCAAGCGTGTGCCACCATTCGTTGAGGTCAGGATGGGCAGATAGGCACAATTACTGGGAACTTGGATTTTGCTTACAATGGTGAAATCTTGTTGATTCAACAATGATTCATAGCCACTGGGGAGGTTCTTTTGAATAGTTGCGGGTTCGCCAACAACCGCAGCGGCCATCCCTTGGAAGATGGGATTGGGTGACCATGACGCCCGCGTGAGCTTCACTTGTTCGGCGCCACCAAAAACCGAGGCATCTTGGTCAACAGCACCATCATTGCCACTGGGATTGACACAGACAATCAGCAAGGCATCGTCACACCCTTGACCCCATGCCAAAATTTGATTTTCGGTGAGCGCATCGCTATATATTTGCACATCGCGAATCGTCCCCGTCGCATTGAGATTTTGAGCGTTGTCTGAGCCCACATACAATGCAGAAACATTGCTTGCGCTCCGCGTGCCGATAAAATAATCCGGATAGTATATTCCATTAAACGAATACCCACTAAAATTCGCCAGCAACACGCCGGTGGGGCCTTGCGTTACGGCGATACCATTCACATAGATGGTAGCTACTGATTTCGCCACCCGATAGGTCAGCTGATACCAGGTATTGTTGCTCAATGCGGTCGGTGCCACAATATCAGTGCTCCCCGGCATACTGATTGACGGCTTATTGTCGGTTAACCCCAACCGAAACGTGCCCTGATCATTGGCTATCAATGTACGTTTACTGAGTGATGCGGTACCAGTGAATCGGAACCGCAAACCAATCGTAAAATCACTATTATCAAGTTGTTGCACCACCTGTGTGGGAATGTTCAACCGTGAAAAATCACTATTTTGACCAAATTCCCAACCATCACTGTTGTAGCGTGGACAGGTCGCTTGGGTACCACCAGTGCTATTGGTACATTCAATGACATAGCTGTTTGTAGAAACATCCGTAAAGATTTTTGTTGTTGTGCTCGTATCGGGTTCATCTAGCTTCAGACATAATATCGCACCCATATACTGACATCCTTGAGCGAGATAGCGAGTCGCCCCAGTCTGGGCAGGATCAACTATCCCTGGCACCGTCAGCGTGTTTTGGAAGGTGTTGGCAGCATTGGCAGCCATCGCAAATGGGACAAGATCACGCTTGGTTACTACATTTGTATTGCCACTTTGAGACGAAAAGGTAGTATATCCCTGTAAACTACGACCAAGTAATTCGTTTTTGAGGCTTGCTTGGAGCGTCACCCGGTCACCAGGGCGGACCACATTATCGCTACGATTTGACAACCTACCCAACTGCAGTTGATTAACTTCACTTGCCGTTAATGCCGTATTAAAGAGTACGACATCGTCCATACCCCCAAAGAAACGTGCGAAATCGAAACAACCATCACAGCCCATCGACATCACGCCACTGGTAATATTTTTGAGCAGGCTAGCTGAACCGATTGGTGTATGAATCTGTGTTTGCACCCCATTTATGTAGATTTTGATAAATTTCCCGTCAGAAACCAGCGCTACATGCGTCCATTGATTGTCTGGTACCCCGCCATTACTACAAATCGAAGATACAGAAACACAAATTCCTCTGGTAA
>CAISXI010000326.1 GCA_903889425.1 uncultured Roseiflexaceae bacterium
GCCTTTAGTTGTATGTTGCTCATCATCGCCCGCGTCATGTACCAAGGCAACACCACGCCACAACACGAAGCAACCCAAGCCCGGCCGCTCTGGCAGGTCTTGCTCATCGGCGCGAGTGTGGGGTTGGTGACGGGGATTTTGGGCGTGGGTGGCGGGTTTTTGATTGTGCCAGCCATGGTGTTGCTGGTGGGAATGTCGATGAGCGAAGCAGTAGGCACATCGTTGATTGTCATCGCCATCAATAGTGGTGCAAGTATGCTGGGGCACCTCGATACCCCACTCGATTGGACGCTGATTATGTGGCTCCTCGTCGGCGCCATACCGAGCATCCTAATTAGTGGGCGTATTAGCCCGCATATCTCACCCAAACGGCTACGCCACGCCTTTGCGATTTTTGTGAGTGTGGTGGCCGTGGTCATGTTAGCCGAAAATGTGTGGGGGCGGTTGGCGGGGTAGTAGCCACTCCAGACCTACACAAACGCCAAATTGGCATCTACCGCCACTGACCATTCTGCCAATTGCGGGCGGTAATAGGCACAGGCCGCAATCATCGCCGCATTGTCGGTACAAAACGCAAAATCAGGGATGTGGACGGGTACCGGCACGCGCCGTACCAATACCTCACGCAAGCGCTGATTGGCCGCCACGCCCCCAGCCAGCACCACCGCCTGTGCGCCCGTATCAAGCACCGCTTGGCGGGCTTTGCGCGTCAAAATATCAACCACCGATTCTTGAAATAAATAGGCAAGTTCGTACGTCCGTTGCGTCAGCGCCGCGCTATCGGCACTGTAGGTCGCCGTGGCAGCCTGCATTTCGTGGAGCACGGCGGTTTTGAGACCACTAAACGAAAAATCATAGCTACCGTGCAACCATGCCCGCGGCATACGCTCGTTGCCCACAGGAGCCTGCGCCAATTGCTGAATCGCTGGCCCACCGGGGAAGCCCAGTTTGAGCAGGCGGGCTACTTTGTCAAACGCCTCGCCGGCAGCATCATCACGGGTGCCTCCCAAGCGCTCGGCTTGACCATGCCCGCGCAACAACGCCAGCAACGTATGCCCACCTGAGACGATCAACGCCACACACGGGAAGATCGGTGGCGTGGGGTTACCCAACCAGGCCGCATAGACATGTGCTTCGACATGATTGACGGCGATGAAGGGCAAGCCTCGGGCCCACGCCAAGGTTTTGGCGGTATTGAGGCCCGTCAACAGCGCCCCCGACAAGCCAGGCCCGTAGGTGGCAGCGATGGCATCGATGTCGCTCCAGCCACCCGGTGTCTGGGCGATGACGTCGCGGACAACCTGCTCGATGCTCAAAATATGCTGGCGCGAGGCAACCTCGGGCACCACGCCGCCATAGCGACGATGAATGTCGATTTGTGAGGCAACTACGTTGGCGATAATCGTATGCCCATCGCGGACCACGGCGGCGGCAGTTTCGTCGCACGAGGTTTCGATTGCGAGTATGGTTTGTAGGGGTTTTATCATCAAGAATTCATCTGTCTCTACGGTGAATCAATCGTGATTTAGTATACTATATACAGTAGGTAATTACATTCCGCTACATAAATTCCGTATTGCGATGCAAAAAAATCGATATGACAGTCACCTGATAATTTGCTGGAATACTGTTTTGTAGGGAACTTTACCCTAGGGATAAAGCGTCTTTGCGCTAACACGATATTGCGATATCCATCATCAAAAGGTTTCTGGTTATGGCACGTTTCTTTCACATCATTACGCTACTCGGTATGATTGCGGGTGTACTTAGTTACCCACCGCCCATTAGTCATGCCACCAGCACCAGCAACCCCGTCGATACCACCACCCACGTCCTTGTCGCAGATGGGGCAGAACCACAAGTCATCGACCATACCAGTCGGCTGCTTGACCCGATCACCGCCCCACAACCATTTACCTCACTCGTTATCCATTGGCAGGTCAATGGCACCCTAGCCAGCATACAGCTCGCCGTACGCATACAGACTGCGACAGGTTGGGGGGACTGGCAAGCGCTAAGCCCCAACGATGAATTTGCCGACCCCGATGCCCCAGCCAATCAGGCCACTAGTACCATGATTTCGACAGATATCCCAGCCACAGATTGGCAAGTACAACTGATACTCGCACCCCACACCACGAGTTATGTCACGCAAATCAGTGCCGTCACCATGAATACACTGTTGCCCAACGCTGCGCGGCGCATTTTGCCATCGGCGGCCATTAGCCAACCCAACGGCAGCAAACCACCAATCGTCGCCCGTACCACCTGGGGTGATGGCGAGCTGGCGGCGTGGGATCAACGAGCGGCAAACGGCGAGACCAGCAACGCCACCTGGTTACCAGAACCGGCTGACATCGCCAATCCACGCCTAATTACCATCCACCACACCGCCACACCCAATGATGCATTGGGGAGCGATTGGGCCGCGCGGGTACGCTCGATTTGGCGCTACCACACAATCAGC
>CAISXI010000327.1 GCA_903889425.1 uncultured Roseiflexaceae bacterium
AATCGCTATGATACCGCCCAAATCTCGATTAACGGTGTGACTGTGCCGAATGGTGATATGGAGCTGTGTACTACTAAGGCAGTAAACACATGGCGAGCCTTTACCATCGATTTGACTGGTTCTATCGGCAAAACAGTCACGTTGGCCATTACCGCAACCACCGATGATTCTGCAGTGAGCCACCTCTGGATCGATGATGTCGGCTTTGTCCGTACCGCAACCGAAGTCATTGGCTATTATGGGGCTGCGGCTACCACAGCACAAAAAAATATCTCCCTAATTACGCAACGCTAATCTCAGTTCCGCCAATGCGCATGTATCTCCTGCAAATGGGGATACATGCGTTTTTTGTGTGATTGGTGTTGATTTTTTTAAAAAATAATTCGTGTGGCGGGTGAATAGGTATTTGGTATAGGACTATACCTCCGCCCTAGGCGTGCCCACCAAAGATTGCCTACCTGCGCCACATAGTAAGCGTTCGGTTTTGGTACTTGAGCGTATCAATACCGCCAAATAACCAACGTGCTGTCAAATTGGCGCACGTAGTGTCCATCGGGAACTAATGACACCACTATATCGTCGTTTTTGTATTGAAGTAGGTATGTGTGTGTGCAGAAAGGGATGACTATGAAAAATATACGTTGGATATGGATGTGTGTGATTGCCATGTCAATGATTGTGGGTAGCCAGATTGCCAATGGCCAATTAGCTGCTCCACGCATCGTGGGTGGTGGTATCGCCATTGAACATGAATTCCCATGGCAGATTTGGTTGCACCCCACCAATTATAATGGTGTGTATTGTGGTGCCTCACTCATCAATAGTAGCTGGGCCTTGACTGCTGCCCATTGTGTGGCTGGCGAAACTGCCTCGACGTTGGTGGTTGAGTTGGGAATGCACAATATCCAAGGCAGTAACCCCCTGCGCCAAACCAAAACGTTGAGTCAAATCATTGTCCACCCGCAATACAATAGCAACACCCAAGATTATGATATGGCGTTGTTGCACTTCACCACCCCTGCAACCTTCAATAGTGCTGTGGCGCCGATTGCTTTGGCTGCCAGCACTGATACTGCCTTGTATGCTGCCGGCGTCAATGCCATTGTCAGTGGGTGGGGGACGACCAGCTCGAGCGGCGCAGTGTCGTATATATTGCGTAAAGTCACCGTCCCAATTGTGTCAAATGCAACATGTAATACTAACTATGGTGGCGGGATTACTGCCCGCATGATGTGTGCCGGATTGCCCCAAGGTGGCGTTGATTCGTGCCAAGGCGATAGTGGTGGTCCGTTGTTTGTCAACGATGCCAGTACCCCCAAGTTGGTTGGTGTGGTGAGCTGGGGCGAAGGATGTGCGGCAGCAGGCAAACCAGGGGTCTACTCAAATGTAATGAATATGCGGAGTTGGATCGCTGGCTATGTACCCCTCACGACCCAACCAACCGCAGTGCCGACCCAACCAATTGCACCATCACAAACAGCACTTCCCACGAGTACGCCACTTGCATCGGCTACCCGTACCGTAGTCGCCACCCAAACAGCCCAACCAACGGCTCCCATCGGCTCTGTCACCCAAACTGCAGTGGTAACCGCCACCAACACGCGGATTGTATCGTCAACGCGTACTGCTACCAACACGCGGGTGCCATCAAATACCCGGGTCCCGTCAAGCACACGTACTGCCAGCAAAACTCGGGTGCCATCATCAACACGTACCGCCACCAAAACCGCTACCCCGCGCCCTGCCTACTTTACGCGAGTGACCAATGGTGACTTTGAGGCAGGTAATAGTGCCTGGACCGAATCTTCAACCAATTACCCCAGCGTAATCATGAATGATGCCCGCATCAAAGCGCGCTCAGGCAAGTATTATGCCTGGTTGGGTGGTCACGATGATGAAACAACTCTGTTGAGTCAGGACATCGCCGTCCAGAGCGATGCCTCGTATCTGCGCTTGTACTATATGCAGGCATCGGGCGAAAAATGTGGCAATCGTTATGATACCGCCCAAATCGCAATTAATGGCGTGACTGTTCCCAACGGTAATCTCGAGTTGTGTGCCCGGAACAACGTCGCTACGTGGAAGCCACTGACGATTAATTTGACCAGCCAGGTCGGCCAAACAGTGACATTGTCGGTGACGACAACCACCGATGAATCAATTGTGAGTAGTTTGTGGATCGATGACATCGGATTTGTGCGGATACCGACGGAAATCCTAGGCTATTATGGGAAGTCGTTTGGGTCACTGCAAAGTCTGACTGCCAAAGTAACCAAGCGCTAAATAACAACCTAA
>CAISXI010000328.1 GCA_903889425.1 uncultured Roseiflexaceae bacterium
ATTTGGCGCAATAATTTCTGGACATTGATAAACGCCGACAACACATTTTCATCGGGGAAGTTTTTGTCAATAAAATTGAGCGCATCTAAACTCTCACTCGGTAAATCAAGGATGGCAAAATCTCCCACACTGAATAATTTGTAGCAATTGGTTTTGCGTTCAAACCGAATGACACAATTGTACTCATGCTTGAGTGCGTCGAGGTCATGTTTGAGCGCCATGGTGGCAGCGGGAGGGTAGCCGTCGTGGTTGAGTACGAGATTGACCGATTCGATTAGCTCACTTGCCGAACAATCCGAGCGGAACAGGCGCCGAAAGATAATCAAGCGCCGGCGGAACGTGGTGGCAGAGCTCCGGCGTAATCCGTTTTTGCGTGGCGGCATGGCTTCCTCCGTTTATTCCAATTCAATTGGCCATTGTTCGGCATGGGCTATATCACGCAATGCATTTACCAACCGTTGCAGTTGCACAATCACCATACTGACTTTGAGGGGGGCGTTTTCGTCATGGTCGATCCAGCGCTGCAGTTGGCCATCGGCATAGGTGCGCAACAAGCGGTCACTTTCGTCGACCATTTGATCGAGTGATTTGATTTTGCTTTGGCGCACTTTGGTGCTGGCAACCACACTGTCATCACGTAAATAGCCGGTCTCTTCGTCACGCTCAGCATCACCATCACCCCGTTTGGGCAGCATATCGTAGCTACTTGGTGGCTGGTATTCATCGCTTGAGCTCGGCATTGCCGGCATGCTGGGGAGTGGTGCTACTGGGGTGGGTGCTACTTGCAGGGCATTGATGGCACTGTCAAGGGTATGGCTGGGATTGGCCGCAAAATAACTCGCCAAGCGACTTAACTCAGCAGCGGACATGCCTTCGTCCACCGCCGCTCGTGCCAATTCAGTACGGGTTTGGTCGTTGTTGATGCGGCGCAGGTGCTGGGCCTGGGTTACCGTCATCTGACCGCTCCGCAAGTACGCCTGAATTCCTTCGTCGAGATCGAGTAGCCCCAAATAGCGGCGCACCGAACGAGGCGACAAGCCGACGATTTGCGCCACAAAATCATCGAGTTGCCCTTCGTCGGCACCGGGGTGCTCACTGGCGAAGCGTTGCCGCAAACGGTCGAAGGCGCGGGCTTGCTCGAGATCGTTCAAATCACGCCGCTGTAGATTTTCGGTTAATTGACGGATAAGCTGACGGTCATCGTTGTCGTACACCAAACAAGGAACTTGGGTCAACCCTAAACTCAATGCAGCACTGCGGCGCCGATGCCCGTAAATTAATTCGTAGCCCCCTTCTGGGCGCGCCATGACCCCAAGTGGTTGCAACAACCCTTGGTCGGCGATGGTGGCGGCTAGTCCACTCACATCGCCGATATCTTCCCGGATACCGCTACGACTTACCGCAATATCAGCAGGATTTAATTCGATGATTTGCATTAGTGACCTCATTTGTGGACGTAATGATTTATTATTTATTCAATATACCATTTTTTTGAGAAATTGTCATCTATGCAAAAGAGTGAGCTGATGATTGGTGAATACGGGAGCAGCGTTATGCGCCCGTATTCGTTGGTTTCGGGTTTTTGGTTCGCAAGTGTTTTTTATGGAATGTGGTGAGTTGGTGTTTGGGGATATAGCGGACCAAACTCATACCACCTGCAAGGTTTTTTGGCGGGTGACATAATCGATGACGGCGAGGGCTTCGGCGATATCGGTCAGGCTGACGAGCCCGAGGAATTGTTCGCCCCGAAAGACCGCAGCCACTTCGCCGTTGCTAGCGGCACTAATGGTGGTACGGACATCGTCGAGGGTGAGGGTATGGGCAACTTTGATGATATCGCGTTGCATGATGCCCGCCACATAGACGTCACGGGGGTCGGTGGCGAGGGCATGCATGACATCTTCGCGGGTGACAATCCCTAGGAGTTGATTGCCTTGTAGAACGGCGAAATCGGGCTGATACGAGGTCAGGATGTAATCAACGACGCGGCTGGTACGATCTGCTGGTGACAACGTGATGGCGTTGCGGTTATAGGCATCGCCGACGAGGCGGGTTTCGAGCATGGTGCGGGCTTGGGTTTCGCTTTGTTCATTGCCTGCGCTCAAAAAAATCAAAACGGCGGTGAGGGGTAACATGAAATTGCCATTGAGGATGCCAATAATCCCGATCACGACGGCAGCGCCTTGGCCAATCATCGTGGCAATGGTGGTGGCTTGGCGTTCGCTGGTGACCATGGCGATGAGTGCGCGCAACACCCGCCCCCCATCGAGGGGGAAGGCTGGGAGCATGTTGAACAACACCAACATCACATTGGCAACAAACAACGATGACACGGCCACTGTCCACGATGGCAATGCGTCGGGGCCAGGCAGTGCGGCAATCGATAGCGTTGCGCTGATATCAGTGGTCGGAATAAACGGCAATAACATCAATGCGATGGCAACATTGACGAGTGGACCGGCCACCGCAATCCATAATTCGTGGATGGGTTTGCGGGGCCGGCGTGACAGATACGCGACGCCACCAATGGGCAACAACAAGATTTCGCGGACGGGGATGCCAACGGTGCCCGCTGCGAGGGCATGCCCTAATTCGTGCAAAATCACGCAGCTAAACAACAGCAGAGTCATGCCCATCCCAAACAACATTCCCTCATAGCCGTGACTCCGCCAAATCCAGGCTTCGTAGCCAAGTAACAGCAAAAAGCTCACATGCATTTTGATGGCAATGTCTTTGACGCGAAAAATTGTGGGTGACCAGTTCATGTGGAGCCTACTTTACATTTCACGGGCAACGATGCCAGTCAGGCATCCGATTGCCCCAGCCGCTTTGGCGAGTTCATCGACGGGGGTGGTCACACAGGTAATTCCATGACGTTCAAACCAAGTTTGGGTCTGTGGGTTCCCTGCCGCCATCAAGATTTTGCGTGGCGCGAGGGTGACGAAATTAAACGCAGCCCCACGACGTACTTCGTCGTTTTCGGGGACAAAATCGACGTGATAGCCACGATCGCGTAAGGCATCGACGGCGCGATGGACGAGCCGGGTGGGCCAAGCCAATGCCAAGTTGGTGTCAATAATCCGTAGCATTCCCATGAGATGCATCGTACCATATGGTAGGTCAACTTTGATGGCATCGATACCCATGTCACGTAACACATTGGCGATTTGGTCGGCGCCGGTGTCGTTGGTGCGTTGGCCCCGGCCAATAATTACGGTGCGCGCGTCGAGCCATTGCAGATCGGCGCCTTCGAATGTACCGCTACCGCCAATACTACGGACAATCGGTACTCCCATGTCGCTCAGACGGCGGGCTGCGACACGTTCTTCGCCGGCGCGGACTTGCGAGGCTGGGCGCGCAATAATTGCGCCTTCGGGCGTCATCACAAATACGTCGGCCATAAACATTTGGTTGGGGGTGGGTTGCGTTGCCGGTGCCGCATAAGTGACGTGGACACCGTGGGCCAGATACACGGCAGCCATGGCATCGTGTTGGGCTTGGGCGCGTGCCAAATCAAGGGGCTCGAGCATATTGACGGCATCGGGATCGGCCGATGCGAGGAGTTCGTCGCCGGGGCGATGGAGCAGGACATGGGTTAATTTGCGATATTCGCTATCGATGCCACAGGCTCCCCAAATGCCTCCTAATTCACCACGCAGGGTGAGGCTCCGTGGGCGCCAACCGGCGCCACCATAGGCTGATTGGGTGTGGTTTGGATCGACGTTGATCATAAAAAACCTCTTCATCGTACGTAGTCGGCTAATTCTGTCACAGCGTGGCAAATTCAATTTGCATTTTGGATGTGATGATGGTATTATACACATCGTTGTTCGGGCTGCTAGCTCAATTGGTAGAGCAGCTGACTCTTAATCAGCGTGTTGAAGGTTCGAGTCCCTCGCGGCCCACCAATAACCCCACCCCCACACTGGCGTGTGGGGGAATTTTTTTG
>CAISXI010000329.1 GCA_903889425.1 uncultured Roseiflexaceae bacterium
AATTCGTTGTATTTGGCCGTCTTTAAAAATTATAAGGTGGGTATTGGTCTGGATGGCGATTTTTCGCGCCTCAGCGGCCGCGCGGATAAGGGCGTTCAGTGCCCCGCGCATAGCAGGATTTTTGGCTGTGGTGATGTCGTTGGTTTTCATTAGTTTTCTGCTCATTCACACAGTACCGGTGTGTGTTTCTTTGGGTAGGACGAGCCACTCGCGTAAAGATTTATTATCAAAACAGTCCGCGTTGCTCCCAGCTATCGAGTGGTGCGGTGGCAGCAACCTGTGTGGCGGCAATCTGTGTGATTGTCGCGACCATGTTGTGGGAATTAATGATGGTGATGTTTTTATCTGCTTGGATGAGTTGCCGATTTAAATCATATGTAGGATTTTGCTGGTAGCGCTGCGCATCGTACATCACCGCGCGGGGGATGCCATAGTTGAGGGCATACGCCATGGCGTGGCGTGACCCACTGTCATTGCCCACGTCGTTTTCGGCATAGCTCGCGGTGAGCACCACAGCGTTGCTAAAAAGTGCTTGTAAGCGATCACGTTCAATATAGCGACCACTTAATTCCATTTTGGAATAGGCTTTATCGAGATATTCGGAAATGAGTAAACCATTATTTTGCACAATTTGGGCGGCTAAGTCGCGATTGGCTTGCGGCAAAATATCGGTGATTGGACTCGGGAGAATCGCCACGGTGTGACCACCTGCATGCAGTGCTTGCCGATGTGCTACTGCATCACATCCCAAGGCAAGCCCACTCACGATAGTGACGCCCTGATCTACTAGTGTTGATACGACCTTTTTTTCGAATTCAATGGTGTCTTCATCTGGATTCAAGAGTCCAATCACCGCAATAGTGTTGTTGGTTTTTTCGATGAGGCCGATGTTGCCCCGATAAAATAGTGCAATTGGTTGTTCACTACTTTTGACGACGCCGCGATATGCAGGAAAAAGTGCGTCTCCAATGGCAACGACCCCATCAACACTCTGTGCACAGCCTTCAAGTTGTTTTTGAATTTGGTGCTTGCGGTGCATAAAATCATTGATTGAAACAGGCTCCTTAGCGATTGCGCTAAGGAGCACCACTAGTGTTTCAACCGACTCATTGCCGCGCATATTTTTTACAACCCAAGCCTTACCAATACCTTTGTATGTTTTGGCAGTGAGCACATGCAATGCGTTGTGAGAAACATTCATGAATCCTCCGTTACTGTCTTACTGTTTTGCCAACAGCGTAGAACGTGACACTCTGCGCACCAGCCGTGAGGAGCGCACTGATGGCATCTTCGTCGATATTGACTTCATATGTATATATATCATCAATCAGTAACACATGGGTATTTGCAATTTGTGTTGATATTGTACATGTTTGTGCGGTGATGCCTGGGTATGGTTGTGGGCCGTCATTCACAAAGTTAGGAATTTCCTTACGCAAATGGGTAGTTTTTGTGTTGGTATGGCGTTGGATATACCCAGTGCCGTCAATAATTCCGTTGGTATGTTGGGCAACATATTGAACTGTTGACCGAAACAATTGTTGATCTGGGTGATATGCTTGTTCTGATTTTGCCCTCGGCACGACACACACAGTTAATGCATCATGTTTTAAGAGTTTATATAGCAGAGCAATGTCCTCAGTAAGTACGCCATGTAAGACTTGGAATGCTGAATTGAGTTTTGTCTTTGGATAGGAATTAAAGGTGTTTTTTAAATCATTGATATAGTCGGGGTTTCCAGGATTCCCCCAGCGCACATATGGCACATGATAATACGCATTTGTGTTTTGTGAAAGATATTCATTTGCTTGTATTTGAAACTGATGCATCTTTACTCTCCCAATTGTATTGTCTGATACTCTTGTATATTATTACGTTTTACGTAATAATACTGAGGTGTAGTATATACCAATCCACGTGTAAAAATCAAATGAAAAGACGGGTCATTTAATCCGCGGGAGGCGTTCTGCATTCTCAATTCCTATGCTACAATCGCCTCATCCCACAGTATTTAGCGTGCACCGTTGCACACCCACATCCAATGGAGGAATGTATGCTGACACAGGCACAAGTCGATTTTTATCGTGAACACGGTTACTTGTTGGTCGAGGGGATGTTTTCGGCCGAGGAAGCCGCCCAGTTTCGTGTCGAAGCACACGCCGTCATCGAGCGCTTGCGCAGTATCAGTGAAGTCGATGCCACCTGGACCAGTGCCCGGGCGGTGACCGCCACCAAAACCTCGCTGCTCCACTGCCACAACGTGCAGTTTCACTCGGCGCTGTTGACCCGCATGATGCTCGACGAGCGCTTTACCGCTGCGGCCGCCCAAATCATTGGCTCGCCCAATGTGCAGCTCCACCACAACAAGCTGTTCATCAAGCCCCCCGAAAAAGGCTCGCCCTTCCCGATGCACCAAGACCAGCCCTTTTTCCCACACGACAACGACAGCATGATTGCCGCCGTGGTGCACTTCGACAATGCGCCATTGGAAAAAGGCTGTATTCGCGTGGTCGATGGTAGCTATAAAAACGGCCCCATCCCGCATGTCCCCGAAGGGGGCTGGCACTTGCCGTTTGACCAATACCCGCTGGAATCGTCGGTGGCCTGCCCTGCCAAGGCCGGCGATGTGCTCTTTTTCAGTTACTTGACTGTGCACGGCTCGGGTGTCAACACTAGTAGCGAAGCGCGCACCACAATGCTCGTCCAGATGCGCGATCCCGAAGATCAACCGACGATTGTAACCCACCTTTCGCGCGGCCAAGGCATGATGTTGCGCGGCGTCGATCCCACCGCCTCGGCCGGTTCCAACGTGGAATGGAGCCTGTCGACCCCCAAGCCCCAGAGTGCGATGGGTGATCCCATGGGCGGCACGATGGGTGGTATGGGCGGGATGGGGATGGGCATGGGTGATCCCATGGGCGGCAAACCCACTATGGGGTAACGTCATTCCATGGCGGCGTCATTCCATGGCGGCGTCATTCCGTGGCGGCGTCATTCCGTGGCGGCGTCATTCCGTGGCGCCATGGCGGTGTGGGATATAAAAACGTATTGTTGTGGAGCGTAAATTTGATTTTACGCTCCACAAATTATTTTGTTACCCGTAGACGCGCCACAAACAAATATTAATCGATGACGCTCCGGTCTACCAGATTAACGAGTTGTTGAAAACAGAGCGTGGCCGGACGGCGACCACTGCCGGGTTTGATGACACTGAGCATGCCTGTTTCACGAATAGTAC
>CAISXI010000330.1 GCA_903889425.1 uncultured Roseiflexaceae bacterium
ATTCCGCGGCGGTACGACGTTTTTCCATACCGAGCATCGGCAAGGCAGCCACCAAGACCACCAATGGCGTCAAATTGTACAAGCGTTGCATTTCGGCGATATTGAGGGTATCACCCATGGTGGCTTTGACCACGATGGCCGCCGCAATGGCACTGATAATCGTAAAAGTCCAGACCACTGCTACCACGATGCCACGCCGTTCTGAGGTGGTGACTTCGGCAATCAATGAGTGGTGGGAGTCACCGGTAGCCGCAAACCCAATCCCGAAACAGAGCATCAAGGCGAATCCTGCCACGTAGGCCCAAATCTGACCTTGGCTCATCGCCACTGCCACACTGGGTAATGCCATAAATACCAGACTCGCGATTAGGCTCCCCATCAAAAAGTAAGGCGTGCGCCGGAGTCCCAAAATCGGATAACGATCACCCAAGCGCCCAAATACCACTTGAAACGGCGACAAAAAGTTATGCATGCTAATCATCACGGTGATCACGACCGCCGCAATCCCCAAATCAAAAATTGAGACGCGGTTAAAATTACTCGTCAACAAGGCAAACATCCAACCTGCACCGATTTTGGGGAGCGCCAAGCGCAACGTGTCACTTATGCCACGCAACACACGCAAAAAATTCGCCATATCAGCCTCCGTTGTATTACGCACTATCAGCATCGAAAACACGTCTGCAGGAATGGGGATTTGTAGTGCGGAGTCGTTACAACACGAGTATAACACCCACTATTTTGCAATAGCACGCCATAAAAAACACATTTTCCATATTATAGTTATACATTTACTATGCACTAGACATCGTTATAAAGTAGAAAGCGTGAAGTCGGAAGTACTAGACATCTTGCATAGCCGAGCATTCATCGGCAACCACCGCTCGGAGATTGCACTGCGCCTTCAGCGCCATGTAATGACGTGGGAGGGGACTCAGCGTCCTCTGTGTGCGCTGTGCGAGATAAATGACAATCCTACGGTGTGCGCTGTGCGAGATAAATGACAATCCTCCCTTACAATTTCCCCCCAAAAAACCGATCCCCCTGCATACACAGGAGAATCGGTCGAACACAGACGTTTGGTTATACCAAGCGAATCTCGGTTTGTTCTTTCGACAAAAAGACCACGCCGTCAGCGGTCACCAGCACGTCCTCTTCGAGACCTACATAGCCGGCCGAGGTAATCACACCTAACTCGAGGGTATAGATGTTCCCGACCTCAATCTGCATATCGGGGGTATTGCCGTAGCGTTCCCAACGTGGTCCCAGCAACGGACCACCATCGTGGCAGGCGCGCCCGAGACCATGCCCGAAGGCATGCATGTATTCGGGGTAGCCACCATCGACAATCACGTCGCGGGCCACTTGGTCGACTTCGTAGCCTTTGACACCCGGGCGGAGCGCTTTGGCACCTTCGCGGATGGCTTGGCGTACGGTATCAAAGGCGCGTTGGATTTCAGGGGGCATGCCGGTTTCACCGGGGCGACGCACATACCACAAGCGTTGGATGTCTGAGCAGTAGCCGTCTTGTTGTACGCCAAGGTC
>CAISXI010000331.1 GCA_903889425.1 uncultured Roseiflexaceae bacterium
CCACGGAATTGGTTTTCTGGCTAATGGGGTAAATACGGGTGCGACACCATGCGGAATCACCACCACTCGCCGGCGATCTATCCCCGTATAGCCCACCAAATCATCGGCGGTAGCCTGCGAAATCGCAATCACCGTATCGGCCGCCCAGGCCGCCCAACGGGTGGTCAGGCGCAGGTACATGTTTTGAAAACGCGTATGCGCCTGGGGGAAGTGCAAAAAGCCGAGGTCGTGCACCGTCGTCACTACCCGCATCCCACGCACCAAACGCACATTCCACGGCAACACGTGTGACGGCACAAACAACACCTCGGGTGGCTGGCGCCATAATTCCCATGCCAGCCGGATATGCGTCCACAGCCGGGCAAACGGCATCACCCGTACCTGCATCCGCCCGGCAAAGGGGGGCAGTTCGGCAGGCAACGTGCGGCAATACAGCACGTAGTCGTTGTCGCCGGGGGCAGCAGCCATACCCGCGACTACTTCCCAGGTATAGCGCTCAGTGCCAGTACGTTGCGTCGTCGCCAAGCGACTGATGTCAATCCCAATCTGCACAATTCCCCCGCATCATCGTAATTAATGAACTCATCCTACCATATTGATTACCGGCAAATTCCGAATATCAGCGTGAAACAGTGTATAATAGACTCAATCTCAGCTTACGATACCAAGGATGTTTCTATGCAATTGTTTGATACGTTGCGTGGTCATAAAGCCACTCTTGCCATTCCCACCGACCGTCCCTTGACCTTGTATGTATGTGGCGTTACACCCTACGATACGACGCACATCGGCCACGCCCATACCTTTTTGATTTTCGATATTTTCATTCGTTATGTGCGCTCACAAGGTGGTTCGGTATTATATTGTCAAAACGTCACCGACGTCGACGATCCCTTGTTTGAGCGTGCCAACCGCGACAACATTGCCTGGGATGCCTTGGCCAAGCGCGAAGTCGACCAATTCATCAAAGACTGCCGCGCCATGAACTTCATCACCCCCGATTTCTTCCCCAAAGTCTCCGAAGAAATCACCGGCATGATTCCCATCATCGAAGGCCTCATCCGCAACGGCAAAGCCTATGTCAGCAACGGCAATGTCTTTTTTGATGTGAGCAGTGAACCCACCTACGGCGAAATGGCTCGGCTCGGGGACTACGAGCAAATGCTCAAAACCGCCAACGAACGGGGCAACAACCCCAACGACCCCAACAAACACAACCCGCTCGACTTTGTGTTGTGGCAAGTGTCACGCCCCGGCGAGCCAACCTGGCCCAGCCCGTGGGGCCCAGGCCGCCCCGGCTGGCACATCGAGTGCACTGCCATGTCGACCCGCTATTTGGGTGAACAACTCGACGTCCACGGCGGTGGCCGCGACCTCATTTTCCCCCATCACCCATCCGAAATCGTCCAGACCGAAGGCTACACCAACAAACGTCCCTTCTCACAATTCTGGGTGCATGGTGGCTTGACCTGGCTCGACGGTAGCAAGATGAGCAAATCATTGGGGAATTTGGTCTTTGTGCGTGACGCCGTGATCCAACAAAGTCCTGATTCGATTCGCTGGTATTTGGCATCATTCCCCTACCGCGAAGACTTCAACTATATCCGTGCCGACGCTGCCGCCGCCGAACACGACGTGGCCCGCCTGGTGGCCGCCCTCGGTGCCACATCAACAGTCGCCACGCCAGCCTTAGATGTCAGCGCCGAACGGGCAGCATTCTTTGCGGCTCTCGACGATGATTTACAGATGCATGTCGGCATCCAACATATCAAAGCCATGATTGATCAGATTTTGGCCGCCCAATCCACCCATGCCATTACCACCGCCCAAGCCGATTTGCGCGCCTGTGCGCAGGTGATTGGGTTTATTGCCGCCGAATAATGTTGCAATCGGGGGGTGCGGGGCTCCGCATTCCCCGATAAAGAGATTGCTATGTTGCGTGTAGTGCGATTAACTGTTTTTTTCCTGATTTTAATCACTGCCACAATTCATATTGTCTTGGCCTACCCTGCAGGGTTATTGGGGTTTTATATAGCTGCCGCGGGATTTTTCCTACTTGCCATCGTTTATGTCAACCCGACACAGCGTTTCAATCGTGATCACGTCGTGTTGGTTTTGCGGGTATGGACAATTGCGACATTGGTGCTTTGGTTCATCTTGGGTGATCGATCACTCATCGCCTTCCTCGATAAAGTTGTCGAATTATTCATTATTGGTTTGTTGTGGGTCGAGCAACGACTCGCCTGAAAAGGTGTCTATTATGGGGTTTTCTAGTCGCCGCGCCATGATGAGTATCATCTATGCCCTCACTGGGCTGATTATTGTTGAGCTCATCGTACTCTGTAGCCTGATTGTGGTGGTGCCCGATTTACCACAGCGCATCCAACGATTCAATGCTATCCCCCAAGCCGATGCGCCCCCTGCTCGCCAACAACCATCCAACAACGATATCGCGCGCCCCCTCAAAATCACCGATTCATTCGAAACCCCCTCACCCCGCTGGGATCAATCCTACGTGGCTGTCTCCAATAACCAACTCCAAACTGAGTTATTCCTGCCCCAGTCCGAGGTTTATACGCTCTGGACCGGGCTTGCCGATGCCCCCACTATTGGCAGTCGCGTCAGCGATTTCGACTTGCAAGTCGATGTCACCCAAACCCGCGGAGGCGATGATGCCGCCTATGGGATCCGCTTCCGCCAAAACACCACCGATTCTTATATCATGGCCGCCATCAATGCCCGGGGCTATTGGCGCATCACCCGCGCGTCATTTGGCGAAATCAGCGATATGACCCCGTGGCAGTTTTCAGGTCACATCACCCCGGGACTCAACGCCACCAATCAATTACGGGTTGTTGCTAGTGGCACCCAGATTAGTTTTTATGTCAATGGCATCAAGCTCACCACCATCAGCGACTTATCACCGGCCAGTGGCCAACTCACCTTGGCAGCCACTACATTCACCACTGGTGATTTGGCCGTCAATTTCGATAATGTGCGTGGGAGTACTGCCGGCAAATCATTCCGTGATGAATTCGACTCCCCCACTACGGCGATTTTTAGTCAAGGCGGGTCGTATAGTCGTGACGGCAAATATCATATTATTTCATCCGAAAACGTCTCGGTCTGGCAAAATCCCCTGCCTCGTGCCCAAACAGAAGTCCAAGACTTCCACATGAAAGTCGACGGCACCATCGTCGCTGGCGACCCCGACCAAATCGCCTATGGCGTGTTGTTTGGCGACAAAGGTGATTTTAACCATACCATGGTCATTTTCAATGGCGCTGGCCAAATCCAAATCGTCCGTAATAGCAATGACGGCAACGATCAATCCTATATCGACCCCGTGATAATCAAAGCCTTCCGCACCGGTGCTGGTGTTACCAACACGATTGATATGAGTGTGCGTAAAGGCGAATTATCCCTCAAAATCAACGACATCGATGTTGGTTCTATCGATATTGGCGAATCACCCACAGGCAGCGTCGGAATGATCGTGATTTGTGCCAAAACTACCGCTCAAGTCGATTTTGATAATCTGACCCTGACAGAACAAACACCATGAACAGCGACTTCCCGATTGTAGCCACCTTAATGCAACTACAAACGGCGCTAGTCGGACTTCCGCAACCCTTGATTGACCAGATGCACGCAGCCGGGCCATTCAAAGTCTTGATTGCGACTATCCTCAGTTTACGTACCCGCGACGATACCACCGCCGTCGCCGCTCCACGATTGTTTGCAGTTGCTGATACGCCCCAGAGCATGGTCAAGCTCAGTGCAGACGAGGTGGCCCAACTCATCTACCCCGTGGGGTTCTATCGCACCAAAGCCCGTGATATCTTGGCGATTTGTCAACAACTCCTCACCCAGCATGCCGGCGAGGTGCCCGCCGATATGAACCAACTCTTGGCACTCCCCGGCGTCGGACGCAAAACCGCCAATCTCGTGCTTGCCATCGGCTTTGGCATCCCCGCAATTTGTGTCGACATCCACGTCCATCGCATCTGCAATCGCTGGGGCTATCTCACCACCACCACCCCCGAAGAAACCGAACAGGTGCTCCGGCAAGCCTTACCAAGCGCCTTTTGGATACCAATCAATGGCTTGCTGGTCACGCTTGGTCAGCAAATCTGCCACCCCACCTCACCCCGCTGTAGTCAGTGTCCACTACGGACCGTTTGTGCCCAACGAGGCGTGACACGTCATCGTTGATGGTCATGAGGAGCATGCATCATGTACATTCGCTGGATTGTGCGCCATCACAAAAACGCCGACACCGCCAATGTGTCGTTTTTTGACGCCTACCTCGTCGAAAGCTACCGCGATGATGCGGGTCAACCCCGCCAACGTACCATCTGTTATTTGGGAAATATTCGTCAAATCAACGATAGTTTCCCCGCCCTCGAACGTGAAATCTTCTTTATTCGCGCCGAACGCATCATCGCCGGCATGGCCAGCCTGAGTAGCGACGAGCGCCTGAGCGTCAGTGCCATGCTCCGCCAAAAAGTCCCCGACCTCAATCCCCAAGAAGTCGAAACTGCCGTGCGCAACAACATCCGCTGGTACCGCAAATGGCGCCAACAACGCGGCTTACCCATCTCGCAAGCCGAAATCGACAAATTGCTCAGCGATGACGGCGATGATTTCGGGATCATGTAATTACAATCCCGCCTAGCGTCATTCCATGCGATGGTGGCTACAGCAACCGTAGCGTGGAATCTCCCAGGGATTGCCATAGCGTAGGCACGCGACGGGGGGGACAATTACAATTTGATAAAAACTGCGTCGCCGCACCATCGGTGATGTGTGTATGTACTACCCCGAATTCCATCAAAAAACA
The DNA here is from genome assembly GCA_903889425.1 of uncultured Roseiflexaceae bacterium. GTDB lineage: Bacteria > Chloroflexota > Chloroflexia > Chloroflexales > Roseiflexaceae > UBA965. Next base: position 4,844 of record CAISXI010000331.1, read on the forward strand.
CAAAAAAGCGGCATGGTTGGCGTTTTGCCAGCCATGCCGCTGTTGTTTCGCTACGCCACCACCCCTTCGAGGCGATCTTCGAGGTCGGCATAAATTTGTTGCAGTTGCGCCAACATCGCCGGATCACAATTCCACATCCCACGCCCATTGGCTTCGAGCAAGCGTTGTACTGCCGCCTTAGCGGCATGGGGATTGGCCGCTGCAAAGCGCCGTTGCACATCTTCGTCGAGGATAAAGGTCTGTGCCATGCCGTCAAACACCCAGTTTTCGACGCTGTCACCCACCGCACCCCAACCAAACACATTGGTAAAGCGGTTGGCAATTTCGGTGGCCCCTGCATAGCCCTGGGCCAGCAACGGCTCAAACCAGCGCGGGTTAAGCACCTTGGTGCGGACTTCCATGCTCACCATTTGCTTGGCTTTGGTGATAGTCGTCTTACCGGTGAAGCTTTCGGCATAACTCAAGCTGACGTTCTTGCCACTTTCGAAGCTAGCCGCCAACTGTACGGCACCGCTATGCCCGTAGTAGTGTTGCATATCGGTCAAGCCGTATTCGACGCTGTCAATGGCTTGGAAGACGTGCTCAACGGTACCGAGCAAGCTACGATAGGTGGCTTGGGCAGCTTGACCACCCCGCTTGCCACCGTAGGCAAAGCCACTCCGTTGTACATAAATCGATGCGAGGTCGGCCCGATTATCCCATTGGCTTTCGTCCACCACCATATCAACACCCGTGCCGTATTCACCCGGTGCCTGGGTAAACAAGCGCGCCGTGGCTGATTCAAAGGTCTGCCCCTGCTTTTGCATGGCAGCCACATGGGCGGCGATGGGATTTTTGTCGGCCGGTTCGCCACTTTTGGCGGCCCGAATCACCAAATCGTCGATTAAATCGAGTTGCATCTGGAAGTTGTCGCGGAAGATGCTACTGATGTCGAGCACCACGTCGACCCGAGCCCGACCCAATTTGTTGAGAGGAATCAAGTCAAAGCGGTAGATTTTGCCTTGACCATCACGCACCGGCTCGGCCCCAATCAACCCCAGCACCACGCCGATGCTTTCGCCTTCCGATTTGATAGTATCGAGGGCCCACAACGTCAACGCCACCGTTTCGGGCATACTACCGTTTTCGGCAACGTGGGCAGCAATCAACTGTTCGGCCATTTGCACACCGCGGGTCATTGCCGCATCACTGGGCAAACGCCAGGGGTCGATGCTATGGATGTTGCGGCCACTGGGTAACCCCGCCGCCCCTGCCCGAATCGGGTCAGAACCCTTACCAGGCAACACATAGCCCCCATTGAGGGCATGCACCACCACATCGAGCTCATCGCCACTTTCTTCGAGTCGTACCAAGATTTCACGACCATGGTCGACTATCGTTTGCAGATTTGCCGGGGCACTTTTGCCGTAATAGTTGCGCCAAAACGCATCAAGGGATTCACGGCCAAGCACGACTCGCTCTACAAAGGCCGCCCGCACTGCGGGAGCCGATGCCGTATCAATCCCCGCTTCGAGGATGTGTTGCATCAGGCCAGGTTGACCACTGCGGGGGACATCAAGGGTTGATTCGAGCAAGGCTTGGGCGCGGTCGCGCGACATGTGGGCACCGAGCACATGCAAACCGTCAAGGATCAAGCGTTGCTCCAAATCATCGAGGTAGCGCGTTACCCGAGCCATATAGGCCGGTGTTGATTCTCCAGCAGTCGGCACTAATTCGGGCAACATGCCGGTCACTGTCTCAAGCGAGGCGTTGTTGGCTATTTCAACCCGCAATTGTGCCAATTGTTTGTACAACCCTGCCCGGGCATAAGGGGGAATCAAGTGACTAATCACCGTCGCCCCACCACGGCGTTTGGCAATATTGGCTTCAGCCGGGTTGTTGAGCGGGTACAAATAGAGCTGTGGGATGTCGCCCATCACGATGTCGGGCCAGCAGTCCCCCGTCAATCCCAATTGCAAGCCCGGCAACCATTCGGCGGTACCGTGCATACCCACGTGCACAATCGCATCAGCCTGCCAGACATCAATCAAATAGCGATAAAATGCCAGGAATTGATGGTGCGGCGCATATTCATGATCAAACAACATCCGCATCGGGTCGCCAGGTACACCCAACGGTGGTTGGACACCCACAAACACGTTGCCCATCTCGAAGCCGTCGAGGCGGATGGCATCGCGTCCTTTGGGAGCGATTTCACCCGGAGCCGCGCCCCATTTGTTGTCTATGCGGCGCAACAAGCCATCGGGGATGACTTCGCGCATTTGGGCGACTGCAAAGGCCACATGGTCACCTTGACCACCTTCCATGGCTGCAACCCGTTTGGTCAACTCTGCCACTGATTCTGGTAAATTAGCAACCTTGTAGTTTTCCTTTTTGAGGCGGGTCAAGAGTGAGTGCAACGTGGCCGGCACATTCAACAACGCCGCCGTCCCCAACCGCCCGAGGCCTGGGGGGTAATTGTACAGCACCATGGCCACGCGCCGTTCTTGGGGGGGTTTGCGGCGCAAGCGCACCCAGCGCTCGGCAATCGTCGCCACCCGTTCGATACGATCGGGGATGGTGACAATCGAATTGTCTTCGATGGCACCAATCACGATGGGCGAAATACTGCCGTCCATTTCGGGCAAATCATACAAAATCACCGATTGCATCGGCGATACGCCTTTGCTCTTCCAATCGCTGAGTGACTGCATCAGCAACGGTTGTGCAACCATGTACGGCACATCGATGCCACTCATGATTTCTGCCGAAATGTCGTGATTGGCACCCGGGCGTGTCGAACCCGCTGGACCACCCACCACACTAAAGCCCATCGTACTAATCACAAAGTCGACTTTTTCTTTGGCGACCCAATCGCGCAACGCCACGTGTGCCTCAATGCCACTGACAAAAATCGGCAGTACAGCCAAATTTTTGGATTCGAGTGCCTGAATCAGATCATTGGGGTAGGTTTGCTGTTGCAACAAATGCTTGCGGAACACCAACAATGCCACCAACGGCTGGCCACGGCGGTAGCGCTTGGTTTTGAGCGCCCAGCGGATGTATTCGTTGTTGTCGGCAAATAATTCCTCGGTATCGGGGTGGAAGCAGCCCATCTGCGGAATGGTGCGCACCGGCGCCACACTCACTTTGACATTGAGACAATCGCGCAAAATCAAGCGAATCATTTGTGACAGATTCACCGCATCAGGTTGATTCCAATAGATATTCACACTCAACCAGGTACGAAAGTCTTTGAGTTTGGCCGGCATCAACGGCAACAACTTGGCCGCCGCTTTGGTTAATTTGGTATAGGCATACAACGTATCTTCGTCGCGCCCTTTGGTAATCAAGCGCAAAATCGCTTGCATTGGCTTGGGCATGCTCGCATTTTTGCTCGAGTCAATCCGGTAATCGCCCACTTGGGTCAAGCCCATCACTTCTGGCATGCTTTCGTAGGCAAACACCGTGCGCACACCACTGCGCTTGAGTTGGGCTGTCAGCCAATCAGCATCTTCGCGGTCATTAATCAGCGAAATAAAGACCACATCGGCTTCAGCAATCGCTTTGGCCAGCGCCTCGTCGTGGTTACGCACATGACCATCGTGGAAGCGCAAAATCCGTACGGCCACGCCATCTTTTTGCAGGAGCGCCGAAACTTCACGCCACACATGGGCATTAAAGCGTTCCATGCCATTGATCATCGTAATTGTCGGCATATCGTCCTCTTTTGCATTCGTGCACAAACTTGTTACATCCAGTGTAGCGCATTGTGCGTATTGGCAAGTACCGTAGTAATAGAAGGAGGCTCACATGGCTCGCACGATCGTGATTTTACTAGTGGAATTGCTCTTTTTCGCACCCATCGGTATCTGTGTCTTGATGACCTGGTTCAGCTGGAAGCCCACCAGCACCCACTAATCGTCCGTTCGTCCGCCCCACTCCGTCACCCGACGGGGTGGGTATTATTGTGTCAAACTCACCGCCACATTGGCGATTTCGCCACCGCTCGCTTGGGGCAGATAAATATACTCGCCCCGCAATTGCCCAGCCAGTTTGCGCCCTTCGCCACGACTGAGATAATTGCGTTGCGTATCAATCACCACCGATTTGACTCCTTCGTTGGCCACTGCATTCGCCAAAATCGCGATTTCTTCGGCGATGTCAACGCCCCGTTGATACGACGCATTGCCCCGCCCGTCTGTCAAAAACAACGCTACGCACTGCATGATCCCGCGGGTGCGCGCTTGGCGGGCCACGTCGATCGTCCCCAACAAGGCCGCGGCCAACGGGGTCGTACCGCCGGTAGGCAATACATCTAACGAGCGCCGTGCCAGCTCGACACTTTGCGACGGCGGCAACAACAATTCGCATTCACTGCCCCGAAACGCCAACAACGCCACCCTGTCGCGATGCACATACGCTTGTTGCAACAGATGTTGCACTGCACCCTTGGCTTGGCGCATACGATTGAGCGCCATACTGCCACTGGCATCCACCACAAAACAAAACAGCACGCCCGCTTTGCTTTTGTAGCGCTTGACCCGCACATCATCGGCCCGCAACGCAATGCGCTCGTGGGTCAGCGCCTGTTTGCGCATCGGTTGCCACGGCGCCGCTGCCCGCAACGTCGCCGACACATCGATACGGGCGCGCCGGGGGTCACCACTATTACTGCGGATGTGGCGACCACGCGTCCCTTCGACCATCCCCCGTGACCCGGCCCGCCCTTTACGCACACTGCGGAAGGGCAAATCATTGAGGCTCAATGGCAACTCGGTGGTCAACGCCGTCAACACTTCATCATCAGGAATCGCCATTTCTTCGGATTGTTGGGTCGGTGCCTGGCTCTCACCATCATCGCCGTCGTGATTGGCATCAGGTGGCGGCGGCTGGGACGTTTGTTGACTGGGGTCATCAGATGGCGGCGCTGGCTGCTGTTGTGGTGGCGGCGGCGGTGGCGATTGATC
>CAISXI010000332.1 GCA_903889425.1 uncultured Roseiflexaceae bacterium
AAAAAAACTTGTCTGCTGTCGTGAAGTGCTGGCTGCGCAGGAGTGCGTGCGTCGGCGACTTGCAAGGAATATGCACCACAGGCAATAGTTTGTGGCGGCACCAATAATTGCGGCTGCCCCACATAGGCTGGTGCCATGGGGTGCGTGCGTGCACCGATGGTGAGCGTTGTGGCAGTAATGTGGATGGGTATCCCAAATGGTAATGGTTCAGATGAAGCCACACCGGCGATGAGTGCGGTACGGAGCGCTTCGATATGTCCAAAGCTGATTTCACGCAGTGTGCCATGGTACAGCGTAATGGCGCGGCGCAGGGCGGCTCGTTGTAGGGTTGGATGTAAGGTCAAAAAATAGGCCCGTTGTAATTCAATGTGCGTTGCTGATGCCCGTGCCAATTGATCCCAATGCACCATCAGGCTGGTATGCACAAAATCATCGCTGTCGCTACTGAGCAGTGCGGTCTGGGCAAGCAGTTGGTTGAGCTGGGGTTGTTCGTGGCGCAAGGCGGGGAGCAAATTGTGGCGCACCCGTACCCGCAGGGCGCTCTGCTTGTCGTTACTCGGATCGTGGCGGGGGGTGAGTTGGCGCACCTGACAATAATCAATAATCGTAGCCCGGGCTACATCGAGTAGCGGCCGTACCAGCGCGGCGTGCCCAGGTGGTGCACTCGCTGCCCAGGTCGACCATGGTGTCACCGCCCGCATGGCAGCCAGCCCGGTAGTGCCACTGCCACGCAACAGGCGCATGAGTACCGTTTCGGCTTGGTCGTCTTGGGTATGCGCCACCAGCACCATATCGGCGTCGATTTGCAACGCATAGTGGGCGAGGCGCTGGTAGCGGACCACCCGGGCTGCCTCACTCAGATTGGCGTAATCAGGGGCTGCCTTGCGGATGTCGGCCGCATCAATCCAGGCGGTGAGCCCCAATGATTGGGCGGTGGTGGCCACAAATTGGGCGTCGGCAGCGGATTGTGCCCCGCGGAATTGATGGTCGAGGTGGTATACCGCGAGGGCTGTGGCGGGGTGAAGTTCACATAATGCATGGAGCAACGCCAATGAATCTGGTCCACCCGACACTGCCACCACGGCCCGCCGTAATGATGCGAGGGCTGGGTGGCGGCGTAACTGCGTGACGAGTGGATGGGCGTTCATGGGGTGACCGGGATGGTGAATGTCATAATCACTAATTGGCGTTTGTCACTGATGGGGTGGTCGCTGGTTTGCGGCAAATCAAGGGGCATATCGCTCCAGCCATACAGCACCACGCGGTTTTCGGGCAAGGCATTGACGGCGCCACATGGTCCGGCGACCTGCTCATAGATGCGCAACACATTAAAGGTTGCTTGGCCGTCATTTGGGGCATCACAGGGGAATGAACTACTCGTACTGTCGATATGTACTTTGATTGGCGTATTGGTGGTGATATTCCCCAGCGCTTGACTAAACGTTCCGTGTAATAGCACGGCATCGCTGAGGGGAATGCCCGTCACCGTCACATCGCCATCGAGACTGCCCCCACGGTAGACCAAGCGCTGACTGATTTGCAGTGGGGCAGGAATCGTCGTCGTGCTTTGGAAGTAATGCACATCGCCAATATCACTGGTATAACTGACACGATTCGTGCCATCTGCATCATTCACCACCCCAACCGACATGTTTTGATTGTCGTACAGTGGTGCGAGTGAAGCTCCTTGATTACTCGTGATTTGAATGGTGGTACGGAACGGGGTATATACCGCCAACGATGTGGCGACAAACGCCGTATCGGTATCACTCTGTTGTTGGATGGTCGAGAGGGCGTATACCAATGTATTATTGCCACGGACAACCCACCCGGTGACTGCGAGTAATAACGTGACGACCAAGGCTGTGACGGGAATACTCACCCACGCCATATCGAGGGCATTGCGCCGTTTGAGAATTTGATAGGTAATCGGACCAATCACGACGATATACAGCACAATTAACCCAAAAATCAACCCCGGCGCAGGATGATTGAGGGCAGGGATGTTAATGCCGTACATCAATGGATCGTTGGCACTGCCTGCGGGTGGGAAGCCGACGGTTGTCATTGAGGCTGGATAGACCGGACTAACTACGGGCTGCCAATACCACGATTGCGCACTCCAGTCACGGGTGACCACGAAGGGCACCACCGATTGGAATAATTCACCGCGCCCGATGCTCCGACTCCAGAGCAACGGGTTGCGCTCACTGACGGCGATTGCATCGGTGTGGGGCGTAATCGCTGGGAGTTGGAGTGTTTTTGGCCATGAATTGGGCAGATTGGCGGCGAATACGGGCGAAATAGGTTGGGTAGTGTCGATTTGGACTGCTGCTCGTGTGGCCCATTCCCCTGTGGTATTGCCGGCGAGCACCACCCGCCCCCCCAAATTCAGCCAGAGGATGATGGCCTTGGTTTGGGCTGGGGAAAGCAAGCTGGGATCATCGATGAATAGCGTAAATATCCCTTGCAGACTGGTGACCTCACTGGGGAATTGTTCGGGGGTGATACCGCGTACCAGCGGCGTACTGCCATCTGGTAATGGCGTGCTACCAAGACTCGCAAGCAAATTCATGTCGCTTGCGACGACGACATTGAGTGGACTGCCTGCGGCCTCGGCATTAATCATGGTGCTGGCGATGACTTGGTTATCGGCACGCACGCGCGCCATAATGCTGCGGGAATAGCCAGGAATGACACTATTAAAAACGAGTTGTTTGCTACTCTGGGCGGGGAGTTCTATGGCGCGTTGCCAGGTGACATGGCTCCCCGTATCGTTGGTGACCACCCACTCTACTACGACTGACCGATCTTGATTGTCGCCGCTGATGGTGAGTTGGATGGGGGTAAGCGTATCAGCGCTATAGGTGTTGCCAAATCCTACCCGGGCAATGATATCGACCCGGTTTTGGGCATACACCTGCTGTAGGGGTGGTACGAGCCACCACAGTGTTAGTACACATAACACCACAAATAGTCGTTGCCGCATGGCTGGGGTACTCCTAGCGAAGCGCAGGGCAATTGGCGACCAACTGCAAGACATGCGCCAAGGTTTGGGCGGGGGTATCGGTATCACCATTAATATGCACCGCGTCTACTGCAGGTTGCATGACGTGGCGGTCGCGTTCGTCACGGACGCGGATGGATTCGGTTAATTGGGCTTCATCAATGGACTCACCGCGGGCAGTCAATTCGTCGACGCGGCGGCGGGCGCGCTCGGCAATGGATACATCGAGAAAAATTTTGAGCGGCGCTTCGGGAATCACAATTGAGCCTATGTCACGCCCCACCATCACTACATTTCCTTGCATGCCAATCGCCCGTTGCCGCGCCCGCAAAATCTGGCGGACGCTGGGGTGAGCTGCCGCAATCGAGACGGTTTTTTCCACAGATTGCTGGCGAATATCCCACGTTACATCACGGCCGTCGAGCATAATTGTATATTGACGGCCATCGTTTTGGGTAGGGGCGTGTACCGAAATTTCACTTTGCTCGGCAAGTTGGGTGACGGCGACTGCATCATGGGGGTCACAATTGGCCTCGATGACAGCAAGGGTCAACGCCCGATACATAATTCCTGTATCAAAATAAATATAGCCTAACTGCGTTGCCAAATTGGCACCGAGTGTACTTTTGCCTGACCCTGCTGGTCCATCAATCGTAATTACCCGTGGAATTATCATGTGTCATCCAATAAATACATAGGATACGAATGGCGTAATTATACCGTGAATTCGGTCGGCGCTATGGTGGTCGTATGTACTTGTACAAAACAGACAAAAACGGGCGGGGTGACCTGTGTCACCTCGCCCGTTTGCGCTACCGGGGGATTTAGCCGATTTTGACGGCACTGCCACCTTTGGCGGCCGATAATTGGATGGCGTCCCACAAGCGGGCCATGCGCAAACCCACTTCGGGTGGGCAGGGATTGGCGGCGCCTTGGCGTACACCGAGGAATTGCTCCCACACGCCCATCGAGGCGGCAGTTTCGACGGTGGCGGGTGGGGTATCGCCGTCGTATTGCACTTGCAGTTTTTCGCCCCATACGCCGGTATAGAGGATGCCTTTGTCGCCAAAGACGCGAATGTCGGAGTGGCACGACGGCATTGCTTCGCCACAGCCGTGGAGCGACACCAGGACGCCTGACTTGAGGCGGGCAATCACGACGCCCAATGTTTCGACGGCACGGCCTTGGTTGTCGAGGTAGGCCGATACTTCGGCCACATCTTCGCCGGCCAAATCGACGGTAGTATTGAGCAAATGGGCGCCGGTATCAAACAAAAAGCCACCACCGGCGATGGCCGGAATTTGGCGCCAGGTATTGACCGTGTTGACACCCCAGTTTTGCCATACCACGCCACTAATGGTTTTGATTTTGCCAATATTGCCATTGCGCAACATATTGACGGCGGTGCGCACGTTGGGTGATAAGCTGCCG